>CAYVVK010000022.1:0-18151 GCA_964454855.1 uncultured Phaeodactylibacter sp.
AACATAGCCAAACCGGGGAAGATTGATGACGACATTGTGAATGACGGCATGTCGGATCCTCCAGAAAAGCGCGAGGTGGTTTTTTAACCACCTTATTCCTGTCGTCCGAATAATAGTATACCATGCCGCTGTGGAAAATACCCACTGCCTGTTCGCCGTGGTTGGCCATTTTCTTCAGGCTGAGGTTCACCCGCCCCTCGTGGGCGGCAAAAATGAGCTGAGCGCGGCTGGTATCCGCTTCATCCCAGTGCCCTACCCGCGGGCAATGGCTGAACAGCTCATAGGTTCTGATGCTGGCGCCTTTGCGGCGGCCGCCACGGTGCTCCTTGCAGTTATAGGAATATTCCAAACCCAGGGCATGCCCTATATAGTGCGCGTTGTGGCTGAAATTGCGGTTGACAAAGCCATTCCCGCAGAATTCTACAATACTTTTGCCGAGATGCTCTTCAAGATTGGGAGCCATGTCTTTTTATTTTCTTGCTTGGTCATTTCTCAATAATATAACGATATAAGTCCACACGACCAAAACAAGGGAAGCTGCTCAGGCTTAGCTGAACAATAGCCGAAGCGATATGATGAAGGTCATCACGATCACAAAATAACGAAAGGCGTTTTCCGGAATGAGCTTCACCACTTGTATGCCTATAAAGACTCCCAGGATAATGGCGGGCAATGTGGCCAGGTTCATCAGCAGGCTTTCTTTGGTGATGGTGCCCCACACATAAATATGGAAAGGATATTTGAGCAGGTTGACGATCAGAAAGAACCAGGCGGTAGTGCCGATGAAGTTGTTCTTCGGTATGCGGGTGGCCAGCAGATAAACGGCCATAATAGGGCCGGCGGCATTTCCGACCATGGTGGTGAAGCCGCCGAGCACGCCAAAGGCGGAAGAAAAGCCCCAACCGCTCACCACTTGCTCGGGAAGCGCATAGCGCTCCTGAATGATCATGAGGATAAGGCTTCCGATGACAATAATGGCAATGAGGTTTTCAAAAGCGGTGTTATCCATGTAATACCCGACGGCGATGCCTATTGCCAGCCCGGCTGCCGCAGCCGGCAGTAAACGCCAGATGTATTTCCATTCGGCATGGCGGTTGTAGTAGGAAACGGCGAAAACATCCGCCATGGAGAGCAGCGGCAGAACCAGGCCAACCGATGGTTTTCCTCCAAATACAGCAGCCATGATGGGCACCACGAACATGCCCAGGCCCTTGACGCCCGCTTTTGCCATACCGATGAGAAAAGCAGAGGCCATCAGCCAGAACCATTTCTCAGGTGGCAGTTGCTGGAAAAATGAAGTGATCCCTTCCTGCATAATGCGTGCGAAGATAGGGACTTTTTCAGGCCTCGCTTAAGTTTCCGTCAATAAAGCCATTATACGTTCATATACAGTACTTCTTTAGCCGCCTTGATGATCTTCTCGGCATTGGGCAGCCAGGCATCCACCAGTGTGGGAGCATACGGCAGGGAGGTATCGGCAGGATTGACTCGCGTTACCGGGGCATCCAGGTAGTCAAAAGCATATTTCTGGATCTCATAGGCGATTTCGGCCGAGACACCAGCCAGAGGCCAGGACTCATCGACGACCACCAGGCGGTTGGTCTTTTTGACCGACTCCACTATCATTTTGTGGTCCAGCGGGCGGATGGTGCGCAGGTCTATGACATCAGCCTCGATGCCTTCCTTGGCCAGTTCTTCGGCGGCTTCGAGCGTGGGGAACATCATTTTATTGAAAGACACCAGGGTAATGTCTGCCCCTTCGCGGCGCCTGGCGGCCACGCCAATGGGCACCAGGTATTCTTCTTCCGGCACTTCGCCCTCGTAGCCGTACATCATTTCCGATTCCATTATACAAATGGGGTCGTCATCACGGATGGCGGATTTCAGCAGGCCTTTGGAGTCGGCGGGGTCAACGCAGGAAATCACCTTCAGGCCCGGCACGTTGGCCATCCAGCTTTCGAAGGTCTGAGAGTGCTGCTGCGCCAGCTGGCCGGCGCTACCCGAAGGGCCGCGGAATACGATGGGGCATTTGAACTGCCCGGCGGACTGAGAAAGGGTCTTGGCGGCGTTATTGACGATCTGGTCGAAAGCCAGCACCGCGAAGTTCCAGGTCATGAACTCGACAATAGGCCGCAGGCCGTTCATGGCGGCCCCTACTCCGATGCCTGCAAAACCGAGTTCGGCAATAGGGGTGTCGACTACGCGCTTGGCGCCAAACTCATCCAACAGCCCCCGGCTCACCTTATAGGCACCGTCGTATTCGGCTACTTCTTCGCCCATGAGGAACACGGTTTCATCGCGCCGCATTTCTTCGGCCATTGCATCTCGTAAAGCGTCTCGTAGTGCCTGTTTCTTTGCCATTGTTTCGGTTTGGTTAATTGAAAGAATAAGCAAAAATAGTAAAACTGATCATTATAACAACAGAGCCCATTCCTTGTTTGCCGTCAACTTTCTTTCCTTTCGCGGCATTCTATAAAAATAACGGCGTGGTTTTCCTATTTTTACCCCGCCATTTTATAATAATGCCCCGGCGGGGCTCGTTTTTGAATCTTGTAGTACCTGAATGCTGTTTGAAATTATACTTTTTCTTAATTTCACGGCAAAACAGAACATATCCAAAAAAAGCAGCAATGAAAAGAATGAACCTCAGCAAGATCGGCGCCTTTGTTCTATTTCTGGCGAGCAGTGTGATTTTCTCTTCCTGCAACCGCGGCTACGGCTGCCCCAATAATTTTTCTGTAAACGATAATGTGCTTGAAGTTGTTACTACGGTAATCAACTATCTTCACTAGATGAACAACGTCAATTGGTCGCCACTTTCGGCCGCAAACCAGATCGGGCAAATCGTCGAAATATCCGGTGCTGTGCCCTGCGTCATTTTCAAGCATAGCACACGCTGCTCCATAAGTTCACTCGCCCAGCACCGCCTGGAGGGTTCCTGGCTCTTCGATGAGCAAACAGTGATTCCCTACTTTGTGGATATCATCAACGACCGGGAGGTTTCCAATCTTGTAGCCAGTTATTTTGGGGTGCCACACGAATCACCCCAGCTGCTCCTGATCAAGAACGGCCGTTGTGTTTACCACACCTCTCATCTGGATATCAGCGTAAAAGGCCTCCAACAGCAATTGGCGAACACCGCTTCCCCCTGATACCGGCAGTTTCGCTTTTTCCCCGCCTTCCTGCATAGCGCCGCAAAATAAAAAACCAAGCCGTATGAGTGATGGCAGCATGTTCGAAACACAGGATGGTTCGCATTCGATCTTCTCTGAAAAATTCGGAGTATCCTATCATTCCAAATATGGCGCCATCCAGGAATCCCGCCACGTATTTATCGAGGCCGGCCTGTATGCCAAGCTGCCGGGGGCCAGTGAGCTCTCCGTGCTTGAAATTGGTTTTGGTACCGGCCTGAATGCGCTGCTCACGCTTTTTGAAGCAGAACAAAGGAAGGCTTTCATTCACTACGAGGCTATTGAAGCCTATCCCTTGTCTGTGGAACAGGCCAGGATGCTGAACTATCCGCAACAGCTCGCGGGATCAGCGAGCCTGGGAGGCCATTTTCTGAGGTTGCACGAACTGGAGTGGGGGCAACGGCATCAGCTTACGCCTTTTTTTACCTTCCGGAAACAAAAAATGCTTTTTGAAGAGATTGAGTACGAGGCCGAGTTTGACCTCATTTACTTCGATGCTTTTGCGCCCAACGCCCAGCCTTTTCTCTGGGAAGAACCGGTACTCGCCAGGATGTACAAAGCCCTCAAGGAGGAAGGCATTCTCGTTACTTACTGCGCCAAAGGCATAGTAAAGCGAAGGCTGCAGAACCTGGGTTTCGCCATAGAGGCCCTGAAAGGCCCCCCCGGAAAACGCGAGATGACAAGAGCGAAGAAAGAAACGAACAGCTAAGGATTAGCTAATGCCTTTATTCTTCATTTCCTTTTCGGGGTTTGATGACATTCACCTTGCCATCATCTCCGTACAACTCCTTTGACTTTTTATTGTAAGCCAGAGCCGCTTCTTCAGCAGTATCGAACATGCCGATATGTACTGATTTCCGGTCGACTGATATCACTGCACGGTAGCGGTTGTTCTCCTTGTACACCCCGGTATAGCCCACTTTGCTGCTGGTCTTTCTCTTGCGGCTGGCTACGGACCGGGAGCGGTAAATGAGGTTTTCCAGGCGGCAGTCCAGTTTGTTGCCGTTCTTTGCCCCTACCAGGTTCCTGGCCTTGGTTTTGGTGTCGACCAGGAATTTTTCCGCGACCAGCTTGTGGAGGTAAATGGTTTCCGTTTTATACCCTCCATCTGCTTTTTTCCAGGTTTTTTGAAAAACAGCACATCCGCTGGAGTGCCTGCGCAGGTTGTTAATGAAATCCACTTTGACGAGGTAGGGGTCTGTGGTGAGGTATTCGTAAACCTTATCATCCAACAATACATTGTCGTTGGCGTTTTTCAGTTTTACTTTATATAACACGCTCTCTAGGTTTTAGTTAATAATATATTTTAGGTTTTATTAAAATAAAATAGATGTACTGCTCTATGGGAGTAAGTGGAAATTGGCAGCTTATTAGGTTGGGACGGATTTCCCTGTAAATTAGTGTTTTTCAAAAAAAATTAAAAGCCTCATGTAATGTTTTTGTTGAACAAAATAGGAAAATTGGTTTGGAGAGCCTGGAAGTTAAAGATTACGAATGAAATTTTCTTATCTGCCTGATCCGCCCTATTTTTAGCCTCAGCAGGCCAAAGCCTAAATGATAAGAATATGGATTCGAAGGACCGGCTTTTCATGCAGCGATGTTTCGAACTGGCGCAACTGGGGGTGGGTAACACCTCTCCCAACCCGATCGTTGGAGCGCTTGTCGTTCATGATGGCAGAATTATCGGGGAAGGCTATCACCGGGCCTATCGGCAGGCACATGCTGAAGTGAACGCCATTCAAAGCATTAGCCCGGAAGACCGGCGCCTGTTGCCCTACTCTACGCTCTACGTTTCACTGGAACCCTGTAATATTTTCCGCAATACACCTCCCTGTACCGACCTGATCATCCGTTCGGGCATCCCCAGAGTAGTCATCTCCAGCCTCGACCGTACGCCCGGCGTGAACGGGCTGGGGGTGGAGCGCCTCCGCCAGGCGGGAATAATCGTGGAAGTAGGTGTGCTGGAGGAACAGGGGCTGCAACTCAGCCGCCCCCGCAATATTTTTGTTACGGAAAACCGCCCCTACGTCATCCTGAAGTTCGCACAGTCTCAAAACGGTATGTTCGCTCCCCGGGAGCACCGGCAGCTATGGCTGACCAACCCTTTCTCCAAACGCCTGGTGCACCGCTGGCGCAGTGAGGTGGATGCCATTCTGGTTGGGGGGCAAACCGCCCGGGTAGACAATCCCCGTTTGACCAACCGCCTGTATTTTGGGGGGTCTCCAAGGCGGGTGGTGCTTTCCCGCAGCGGCAAATTGCCGGGAGAGCTGGCGCTGTTCGATGGTGAAACTTCGACGATCATCATATCGGAGGAGGTGCCGCCGGAACTACCGGGCAACGGCTTGTTCTTCCTCCGCCTTTCCTTTGGCGAAGGCCTGATCTCCGAACTACTGTCGGCTCTGGCCAGGCAGAGCATCAGCCTTCTGTTGGTGGAAGGAGGCATTCAAACCCTGCGGGCCTTTTTGGATGCCGGGCTGTGGGACGAGGCGCGCGTGTTTGTCAGCCCGCACTTCATTCCCGAGGGGCGGCCCGCCCCCCAGCTTCCTCTCGCTCCCGTTTCCCGCCATTCCATTGCAGCTGACACCCTGCTTTTATACCGAAACCTAAACCGATAGCACCGGGAGATGCCAAAACGGGGCCATTCACATTCGTTAAACTTGATTTAAAGTGAAGAGCAGGCACCATAAGCCCTTTTTTTATTTTGTTTGTTTGTTGTTAATTTGTTATCCGAGAAAGAAAAAATACCAATGATGAATAGGTTTGGGATCATATTTTCAGCATTCTTTCTGTGGAGTGCCCTTTCCTTCACTCCAATTCAGCACAAAACGGCTGCTCTGCCGCAGCCACAGAAACAGGAAACCGGCGTGAAATGGATGAGCTGGGAAGAGGCCGTAGAACGCTCCAGGGCTGAAAAGAGAAAATTCCTGATCGATGTATATACGGATTGGTGTGGATGGTGCAAACGCATGGATAAGGCCACCTTTCAGGAGCCCAACATCGCCCGTTATATTAACGAGAACTTCTATCCCGTCAAGTTCAATGCCGAACAGAAGCAGGAACTGGAATACAATGGAAAAACCTACGGCTTTGTAAAGAACGGCCAACGGGGGTATCACGAACTGGCCGCCGAGTTGCTCAAAGGCAGGCTTAGTTTCCCCACCGTCGTTTTTATGGATGAAGATATGAACCTCATTCAGTCCATCGTAGGCTACAAGTCTCCTCAGCAATTTGAGAAAATCGCAACCTACTTTGCCTCCAACCACTACAAAAAGACGCCCTGGTCTACCTACCAGGCGGCATACAAGCCCATATTGATCAGCGATTAAGAAGAAATCAGGCCCCGGCAGGTGTCCGGGCAGAAACAATATGGCAATCTATCCCGGCCGTGCCTACCTTTTTCTCCTCCGGCGCGTGCTGCTGACTCCAAGCACACCCAGCAGCCCGCGGGTCAACTCCCGGGCTACCGCCCTTCCTATCTGCCGGGTAGTAGGGCTGCTCATGATCTTTTCGATGACTGTCTTTTCCTGGCGCCGCGAAACTGACCGTGCCTTTTCCTGCTGAGCTTCCAGCTCTTCCTGTATTTCGGGCTCCTGAGCTTTCATAAGCTTGCGGGTAAGTATTTCGTGGGCGCTCTCGCGGTCGATTTCCTCTTCGTACTTTTCCACCAGGCCGGAAGCGCTGATGATCTCATCGATCTCCTTCTCCGTGAGTACATCCATGCGCGATTCCGGCGCCCGCAGCATGGTGTGGGCCAGGGGCGTGGGAATGCCTTTTTCATTCAGGGCGGTGACCAGGGCTTCTCCGATACCCAGCTCTGTGACCACCTGCGAAACATCGTAAAAGTCAGACAGCGGGTAGTTCTCCGCCGCCAGTTTGATGGCCCTGCGGTCTTTGGCGGTGAACGCCCGCAGGGCATGCTGTATCTTCAGGCCCAACTGGCCCAACACCTCATCCGGGACATCGGCGGGGTTTTGAGTGACAAAGTACAGCCCGACCCCCTTGGAACGGATGAGCTTTACAATGACCTCTATCTGGTCCCGCAGGGCGTCGGAGGCCTCTTCGAAGACCAAATGGGCTTCATCGATGAATATGACGAGTTTGGGTTTTTCCAGGTCTCCTTCTTCCGGGAAATTGGAGTAGATCTCTGCGAGGATCTGCAACATAAAGGTGGAGAAAAGTTTCGGGCGGCCCTGAATATCGGTAAGCCGGATGACCGAGACGATCCCCCTACCCTCTTCATCGGTGCGCAGGAGGTCATCCACATCGAAGGAAGGCTCTCCAAAGAAAAGGCTGGCATCCTGCTGCTCCAGTTCAATGACCTTGCGCATGATGGTGCCCACTGAGGCGCCGGATATATTGCCGTAGAGCTTTTCCATTTCTTCATTGCCCTCGCCGGCAGCATACTGCAACACTTTTTTGAAGTCCTCCAGGTCCACCAGCGGCAGCTTATTGTCGTCGCAGTATTTGAAGATGATGGCGACGATCCCCGCCTGGGTATCGTTGAGGTCCAGCATTTTGGAGAATAGCACTGGCCCGAATTCGGTGACGGTGGCCCGCAGGCGGGCGCCCTTTTCCTCGGAGAGGCTGAGGAATTCCACCGGGCTGGCGCCAGGTTCAAAGGGAAAGCCGATCCTGGCGTGCCGCTCGTCGATCTTAGGATGGCCATCGCTGGGCACGGCGATGCCGCTGAGGTCGCCTTTGATGTCCATCAGCAGGGAGGGCACTCCTTCCTTGGAAAGCTGTTCGGCGATGATCTGCAGCGTCTTGGTCTTTCCCGAGCCGGTGGCGCCGGCGATGAGGCCGTGCCGGTTCATGGTTCTCAGAGGTACCCTGACCAGTGTGCCGGACATGCATTCGCCTTTCAGCATGGCGCCTCCCAGCGTAATGGAAGGCCCTTTGAAGGAGTATCCCTGTTCTATTTCCTGAATGAATTGTTCTTTAGTAGGCATAATATCTATTGGTTATTCCACTTTTCGATTCTTTCCTGGTGTTTTTGTTTGCTGAATTCCCAAAGGTCGGCATTGTAGTTAGCCTCCAATTCCTCCTCCAGGTTTGGAGGCAGCAGCTCTCCAAAAAAATCGAAGCCCGTCAGTTCTTCCACGCTATCGATGGAGGCCGTAAATTTGTAGAGCGGCTCGAAAGTCACTTCATTGGGGATGATGAACCCGATGCCTTTAAGCTGTGGTTCCTTCAGGTCGAGCAGCACTTTAAAATAAGCTGCCGGGACAAGCACTTCATTATCGCCGATCGCACCCTTGGCGGGCAGGCTCAGCACCGGGCCGACCACAACAAAGAGCTCACCGTTCTTCTTTGCCCAGGAACGCGTCAGCTCCTCCAGTTCCCGCCACACTCCCTTGTTGAAATTAGGCGCCTGCGGGCTGATATTACTCATGAAAAAGGTTTCGTGCATGGCCTCCTCGCTGAAGGCGCGGTCGGCTACCGGCACGAGATGGCCGCGGTCGTAGCCGGAGTGCCTGTAATCATCGGGGGTGGCGGAGCCGGAAGCCACCTTGGGGTCCGGCCGGAAGTTATCGACGCGCTCGAGCCAGGGCTTTCTCAGGTCTTCCCCACTGAGTTGATAAGCGGCCCATTCCGCCTGTTCCGCTTCTTCGGAATAGGAAAGGGTAAAATAGCCGTGCCTGATGATATTGTTGGAGGCCGAAGCCGGCAGGTAGTAATCCCCTACTTCACTGCGAGTTGCTTCTTCCGTGGTATATTCTTCAGCCGTGAATTGGTTGAACAGGAAAAAAAGCCCACCGATGATGGCGCTGAATATCCCCACCCGCACGATCGTTCCCGAACTACCCTTACCCCCGCGGCTGTGGTTCGTCCTGAATTTAGCCATGTATCTGAATTTGTTTGGATGTCTTTTAAAGTGGGTATAAAGGTAGAAAAACAACGCCTAAGGGCATAAAAAAAACCGGCTAACAGTTTACGGGAAACTGCCAGCTGGTTTTTATAAGCTGTTCTTACCAGAGTTAGCCTTCTTTCATTAACTGCTTTATCGCTTCGGCAGGTTGTATCAGCCTTCCGGTCTCTTTGGTGTTTTTGGTTCCCTTCCCGCTTTTGTGGAGTATTCGGTGTACGGTTCGGGTGTCGAGTTCCGGTTTGAGGCTCTTCATCAGCCCTACCAGGCCGGCTACATAGGGCGTAGCCATGGAAGTGCCGTTGTAGGCCTTGTAGTTGTTTCTGGGGATGGTGGAATAAATATTCACTCCGGGAGCGGCAATGCCCATTTTCAGGCCGGTGATGTAGTTGGAAAATACCGCCCGGTTGAGCTCTTCGTCTATGGCGGCCACGGCGATCAGTCCGGGAACGCCCGCCGGCGCATAGCCTTTGGCATCGCGGTTCGAATTGCCGGCCGCGGCCACTACAATGGCGCCCTTCTTATTGGCGTACTCCACCGCTTTGCGGTAAGCCCTTTCCTTGGTTTGGTTGGAAAGGCCGCCCAGCGACATGGATATGACATCCGCACCGGCATCCGCGGCTTCCAGAATGCCCTGTATGATTGTTTTCTGAGAGCCAATGCCTGAAGCCCCCAGCACTTTGATGCTGGTGATCTCCACAAAGCTATTGTCGCGGGAAAGAGAGGCCACCCCTACCCCATTGTTCGAAACGGCCCCGGCGATTCCTGCACAGTGCGTACCGTGCCCCTTGGGGTCATTGTCATAATTTTCTTTTACGGATCGGTAATTCCCTTTAATGTCCTCGTGTTCGGCATCCACTCCGGTATCCAGAATGGCAATCAGCGCTTTGCGTTGCGGGCTGAGTTTTTGTTCGGCCATGAACGCATAGAGCTGGTCGACCTCCATCGCCTCGAATCCCCAAAGGTGCTCCAGGCCGGGGTCATTGATGCCGAACTTTTTGTTGATATTGGGTAGTTTTTTGGCGGGAAGAGGGCTGACATTTACCCGCTCGTTGGGTTCTACCCAATCCACTGCGTTGATATTCTGCAGCTGTCGGATGATCTCCGGTAGCTCGCCTGCCCTCGCGGCCGGCACGTCGATAAGCAGATAGTCATCCAGCTCGGTGGCCGCCGGGTCGGCGGGCAGGAATGCGCGTTCGGTGCGAAGGCCGTACTTGCGGGCAACAACCGCCAGCACTTCCTCTCCGGTACCTTCCGCCAGTTCGGCCAGCAATTCTCCTTCGGCCTCATAAGCAATGGGTTCCGGATGCTGTTCAACGAAGCTATAGGCCATATGGTTCTGGTAGTACCAGACAAAGGCTGCCATAGAAGCGGCACTGCCGATGAGGAACCATCTTTTATTAAATGAAAGGGCTTGAAATAACAGGCCGGAGCCCGCCATTACAAGAAGGTCGCGGAACAGGACGCCCAGTTTAGTGTCTACAGCGGCATCCGCCAGCAATACGGACAGGGCATAAATGCCTAAAGCCCCAAAAAAAGTGGATTGGAAAGTTCTGCTCTTTGTATAATTTGTGCGAAACAGGAACCAAAGCGCCAAGCTTGCCAGCGCGCCTGCATATGCGAGGGTATAGATCATAGCCACAGCTGTTTTCCTTCGTAAAAAATAAGGCCTTTAAAAATACTGATTTTTCTGCAAAGTCTGCAAAAAAATAAGGCCAAGCAAAGATATTTATCGTTAGGCAGCCTCCATTCAACCTGAATAGTGCAAAAGGCGTTTATTCTGTGATACGTATTACACGTAGCCTCACCCATAATTTTTTATTTTTGCGCCACAATCAAAAGCGAAAGACAAAATGGCAGAAAGCGTAGAAAAAGTAAAGTGCCTCATAATCGGCTCCGGGCCGGCGGGATATAGCGCAGCTGTATATGCAGCAAGAGCAAACCTCGAGCCCGTACTGTACACGGGGAAGGAACCCGGAGGGCAGCTTATGATCACCACCGATGTAGAAAATTACCCGGGATACCCGGAGGGCATTATGGGCCCCGAAATGATGGAAGACTTCCGCAAACAGGCCGAACGCTTTGGCACCGACGTCCGGTACGAGATGATCACTAAGGTGGACTTCTCGCCGAATGGCGGCGGCCTGCACAAGGCCTGGTCGGAAACCGGCCATGAAATACATGCCAATGCCATCATCATCTCCACCGGCGCCAGCGCCAAATGGCTGGGGCTGGAATCCGAGAAACGCCTGACCAACAAAGGCGTCTCCGCCTGCGCGGTCTGTGACGGCTTCTTCTTCCGCGGCCAGGATGTGGCCATCGTGGGAGGAGGCGATACGGCTGCCGAGGAAGCCCTGTACCTGTCCAAACTATGTCCTAAAGTCCACATGCTGGTGCGCCGGGATGAACTGCGCGCTTCCAAGATCATGCAGGAACGGGTCTTCAAAGCGGAGAACATCAAAATACACTGGAATACCGAAGCCGAAGAGATCCTTGGCAAGGAAGAAGTGGAAGGCGTAAAGATAGTCAACAACAAGACACAGGAAAAAACCACCCTGGATGTCAAAGGCTTCTTCGTGGCTATTGGCCATAAGCCCAATACGGATATTTTCAGAGACTGGCTGGAGATGGATGCCACGGGCTATATCAATACCGTAGGAAAATCTACCCGGACCAATGTGGCGGGCGTATTTGCCAGCGGCGACGCCCAGGACCACATCTACCGGCAGGCCGTTACTGCTGCCGGGACCGGCTGTATGGCTGCTCTGGATGCGGAGCGTTACCTCACCGAACAGGGGGTGGTATAGTTCAGCCTCAGGCCCTGACAAAGCGCCGCTTTCGTCATGGGGGCCAGTTGGCGTCCGCCAGAGTTCGAAAAGAGAAATGTTTAAAACCCCGGGGAACTCCTTTTCCGGGAATCGCTTAAAATGGCTATATTGGCGCTTTGAAATTGCGAAGTGGCGATGTAGCCATTTTTCTTATAAAAACCCATTTTATGTCGACTACCACATCAACCCGTTTTCGTACCGGCGTGCTCCACGGAGATGAAGTTACCGAACTATTCACCTACGCCAATGAAAATAATTTTGCCCTTCCCGCAGTGAATGTCATCGGCACCAATAGTGTCAATGCCGTCCTCGAAACTGCCCGCGATGTCAATTCACCGGTCATCATACAGTTCTCCAACGGCGGCGCCAGCTTTTTCGCCGGCAAAGGGCTTTCCAATGAAAACCAACGCTCCGCCATACTCGGCGGCATCTCCGGCGCCATGCATGTCCATACCATGGCCAAGGCCTACGGCGTTACCGTCATCCTGCATACCGACCACTGCGCCCGCAACCTGCTACCCTGGATCGAAGGGCTGGTGGAAGCCGGCGAGAAATTCTACAACAGCCGCGGCTATCCGCTGTACAGCTCGCATATGCTCGACCTCTCGGAAGAACCCCTGGAAGAGAATGTGGAAACCTGCGTGGAATTTATGAAGCGCATGGACAAGATAGGCATGACCCTGGAGATCGAACTGGGCGTTACCGGTGGCGAGGAAGATGGGGTGGATAATACCGACATCGACAGCTCCCGCCTGTACACACAGCCCGAGGAAGTGAGCTACGCCTATGACGCGCTCAGCAAGGTGAGCAACCGCTTTACCATCGCTGCTGCCTTCGGTAACGTGCACGGCGTGTACAAGCCAGGCAATGTAGCGCTCAAGCCCATCATCCTGAAGAACTCTCAGGATTATGTCAAGGAGAAGTACAATACCGGCGACAATCCGATCAATTTCGTCTTCCACGGTGGTTCCGGCTCTTCCCGTGAGGAGATCCGCGAGGCCATCGAATACGGCGCCATCAAGATGAACATCGATACCGACCAGCAGTGGGCCTTCTGGAAAGGAGTACGCGATTACTACGAGGAGAATAAAGGCTATCTGCAGTCTCAGATCGGAAATCCGGAAGGGGAAGACAAGCCGAACAAAAAATACTACGACCCCCGCAAATGGCTGCGGGAAGCGGAAGGCACCTTCAACGCCCGCCTCAAGCAGGCTTTTGAAGACCTGAACTGCATCAACAGGAATGCATGAGTCACCACGAGTTTTTCAACTTATACAAGATAGCACACGGACACTGTCGCTCTTAGCTTTAGCGTCGGGCGATAACGCAGATGACGCGGGTTTTCGCGGATTAATCTCAAGTGAGGTTAATCTGCGAAGATCAGCCAGATCCGCGTTATCCCTGCCTATGCCTGGCGGCTACGGCAGGCAGGTGTGTTCCATAGAAAATTCGGGATAACTCATTTTCCTTTACTGGTTCCCTACAACACCACCGTCCCCAACTCCTCCGCCAGCTGGTTGCGTATGGCCTTCAGCTTCTGATCCAGTTTTAAGTAAAGCACATAGTCTTCTGACTTCTGCTCGAAGAGGGCTTTGATCTTCTCGGCATTCTGGCGGATCATTTTATCCAGCTTGCGGAGTTTAAAGCGCTGGAGCGCCTGTTTGCTGTCACTCACGAAGTTCTCGTCCGGCATGTTCTGGGTAGTGAGGAAAATATCCCAGCGTTTTTCCCAGTTCTCGCTGTACTCATAGGGGGTGCTGAGCATGTTGATGGCAAGTTGCTTGACCTGGGCATCCTCATGGTTGAGGAAATACTGGCTATTAATGAGTTGCCCGGCCAGAAGGCGTTCGTGGCATTCCCTGGCTACGCGCTGGTAGAGCTTGTTGTCGAAACTGTCCAGTACATCTTCAATATTGCTGAGAATATGCTGGGCGACGGTAATCTCTTCATCCTGATCAAACCACTTTTCTCCTCCGGCGATCAGGATGCGGATGATGTCTTTTTCCTGAAACTCATCCCCCGCCGCCACTTCCTGCTTCCTGGGCTGAAGCTCCGGCGTGGGGCGTTCTTCTTCGGGCAGCCCTGCTTCTTCCTTGAGCCGCGCCCGTTCTCTGTCCTGCTGCAGTTTTTTGAAGCCGCGCGCCACGATCTTATTGGTTTCGTTGATGAGCAGCTGCTCTTCCACCTCCATGATGTTGGCGCATTCCCGCACGTAGAGGGAGCGCTTTAGGGGGTCAGGTATCTTGGCGATGCTCTCCACGATCTCCTTGATGAGATTGGCCTTGCGGATGGGGTCGCCCTTTGCCTCTTCCTGCAGCAGGCTGGCCTGGAACATGATGAAGTCCTTGGCCTGCTGGCTGAGGTATTCCTTAAAAGCGTCGACGCCCACCTGCTGGAGGTAAGAGTCCGGGTCCTCCCCTTCCGGCAGCATGACGATCTTGACGTTCAGGCCCTGTTCCAGCACCATGCCCAGCCCGCGCAGGGCAGCCTTGGTGCCGGCTACATCCCCATCGTAGAGTATTTTAATGTTTTCGGTATACCGTTTAACGAGGCGGATCTGTTCCACCGTCAGAGAGGTTCCGGAGGAGGCCACCACATTCTCGATGCCCGCCTGGTGCAGGGAAAGTACGTCGGTATAGCCTTCCACCAGTATGCATTCATCCTCGCCGCGTATGCCTCGTTTGGCAAAATAAGCGCCGTAGAGCACCTTGCTTTTGTTGTAGACATCCGTTTCCGGCGTATTGATGTATTTCGGTGCTTTTACGTCCTTTACCAGAATGCGCCCGCCGAAGCCGATCACTTTACCCGAAAGGTTGTGGATGGCGAACATGACGCGGTCACGGAAAAAATCCCGGCCGTACTGTGTGGTCAGCCCCAGCTTCTTCATCAGCTCCAGGTTGTAGCCGTCCTGTGTGGCCTTGAGGGTGAAGGCATCCTTTTGTTGAGGAGCGAAGCCCAGCCCGAACTTTTTGATGGTCTCTTCGCGGAAGCCGCGCTCTTTGAAGTAGTTCAGGCCCACACTCCTGCCTCTGCCTGTATTGAAGAGCTGATCCTGGTAGAATTGTTTGGCGTATTCGTTGACGATGTAGAGGCTGTCGAGATATTTCTGTTCTTCCCGGGCTTCTTCCGATACTTCCGTCTCCTCGATCTTGATGCCGTATTTCCGGGCGAGATAACGCAGGGCCTCGGGGAAGTTCATGTTCTCGTGCTCCATGACGAACTGCACGGAATTACCCCCTTTGCCGCAACCGAAGCATTTATAGATCCCTTTGGAAGGAGAAACCGTGAAAGAAGGCGTCTTTTCGTTGTGGAAAGGGCACAGGCCGATCATGTTGACGCCCCGCCGTTTGAGGTTCACAAAATCTTCCACCACTTCTTCCACCTTGGCGGTTTCCAGGATTTCCTCTACGCTTTTGGGTTTGATCATATGCTAAAGCCCTCTGATGTCTTTTAATTTTTGCTGCAGCGATTTGTGGCTCCATGAATGTTGGAGTATCTACAAGATAAGCTTTATTTTATCGATGCGCCTGGCCGAAGCCGTGAAATTTTACCCGTGCATGCAGGAGAACGATTGAAGCGCCATTTGAGTGTTAATGCTACTAATATCTGAAAATCAATTATTTACAAAGAACATCTTAACTAAATTCGAAATTTATAACATTAGATTAACATTGCTGGCCATAACACTTTAGGGGGGTTATGCGTCTTTATAGTAGGAAGAAAAAACAAGCGAAAATTCGCAA
The DNA here is from genome assembly GCA_964454855.1 of uncultured Phaeodactylibacter sp. Classification (GTDB taxonomy): domain Bacteria; phylum Bacteroidota; class Bacteroidia; order Chitinophagales; family Saprospiraceae; genus CAYVVK01. Next base: position 15,629 of record CAYVVK010000022.1, read on the forward strand.
GAAATAATGGGTGTTCTCATAGTGTGTGGGCTGCCCCGCCACCTTAACCGGTGCGCGGGGTAGTTTTTTTGTCCATACTATTCCTCCAGTGCGGCTTCCAGTTCCTCGGTCATCTCGAGGTTGTGGAAGACATTCTGCACATCGTCGTCCTCTTCCAGGCTCTCGATCAGGTTCAGGGCTATTTTGGCGTCCTTGACATCCAGTTTGGTGGTGGTAGTGGGAAAGCGTTCCAGGTTGGCGCTTTGGGGCTCTATGCCCAGTTCCTCGAGTTTTTCCTGCATATTGCCGAAATCAGTAAAATCTACTGTAATGGTGATCTCTCCTGACTCCTCATCAAACTCGAGGTCTTCCGCACCGCCGTCGATGAGTTCCAGTTCCAGTTCTTCCCGGCCGTGCGCTCCTTTTTCAATGACGAACACCCCTTTTCGTTCAAACAAAAAGTCGACGGAGCCGGAGGTGGCCAGGTTACCGCCCTTTTTGCTGAAGGTGGCGCGCACGCTGGAAATGGTCCGGTTGAGGTTGTCGGTGGTGCATTCCACAAATACGGCCACTCCGCCGGGGGCATATCCTTCATAAGTAGGCTGGTGGATGGCGCCGCTGTCGGTATCCTGGGCTTTCTTAATGGCCCGTTCGATATTGTCTTTCGGCATATTTACGCCCTTGGCGTTGGAGATCGCCAGGCGGAGGCGGGGGTTGAAATCGGGGTCGCCGCTTCCCCCCTCTTTCACTGCGACGGTTATTTCCTTGATGATGCGGCTGAACATTTTGGAGCGCTTGGCGTCGGCAGCTCCTTTTTTTCGTTTGATCTTTGACCATTTATTGTGACCTGCCATAGTGCTTCAGATTTCAACATAAATAAAAATACAAAAATTCTACTTCAATTCCGGCCCCTCTCCCTTCTCTTCGGGTTTGGGCTTCTCCACGATGAAATACTTGGCGGATTTCGGCGTATACTGCATACTTTCAATAAAACCCGGCTTCTGAGTAATGACGATGGGTACCGTATTATTGGATGCGTTCGGGGAGATCCCTTTCAGGTCTATCTCTGCCGTAAAATTGCGGTAGGATACCGAATCGTACCGGCTGAGCCCGAGCTTGACCGTCACTGTCACCTTTTTCGGGAAGATCTTCAGGCTGTCGGGTGCATTTTTTATCACCAGGGGGACATACATCGACTTTTCGGTATAGGGCTCTACTTCTACTATTGCTTTTACTTTTTTTATGGAAAGCTGGATCTCCGGAGGGAGCTTCTGCAGCGGAAGGGTTTTGGAAATGCTGGTTTTCAGGCCCAAAAGGCGCAGAGAGTCGGTTTTCCATTCACTGACACCGGATATCGCAGAGGCCGGGCCGTGGATCTCCACGGAATCCGGCTGCAGTTTTACAGGGCTTTTCAGGTGATGTTCGGGAGCGAAAGTGAGGCTGTCCTGTACCCGTATGGGCACCGTCTTATAAGCTTTTTCCTCCAGCGCCAGGCTGACGCTTTCGGGATTGACTTCCGTTACCTTGATGTCATTTGAATAGAGGTTCTGGATGATATCGGAGCGCAACTGCGCGCGGTTAAGGCTGAGCCGTTCGGTGCCCTGCATGTCGTAACTGAGGGATACTTTTCGGTTGGAGAAGTAATCGAACATCAGGTCCCAGCCGGTGCCTTCCAGTTCCACGAACATATCCTTAGGCGGAAGTTTGGTGAAGGCCTTGTTTTCCGGGATGGTGAACTGAAAAAGAACGGCCTTTTCCGCCCGGTAAGTCTGAGAGAGCTTCACCAGCAACCAGAAAACCAGGGCTATTCCGATGCAAGCCAGCAGAATAGCCCTCTCTTCCTTAAGTTGTATTTTGCCAAAGGCTTTTCTATTTATCTTTATCATCAGTACCGAAGAACGAATCTGTCATTTCCTTGGAAATCGCGTTTTTAGTAACCCGAATGTAGGTCTTGTTAGCTACTTCCAGGGTAATGGCATCGTCTTCTATTTTGTTTACACGCCCTATAATGCCGCTGGCCGTTACCACATCGTCTCCCTTTTGCAGCTTTTCGTTGAAGGCCTGTTGTTCTTTCTGTTTTTTCTGCTGTGGCCGTATCAGGAAGAGCCAGAAGATGAGTATCATAGCCCCGATAAAGATCAGGTTGTACATCCCGGCGCCGCCGGCTTGGAGTAAGAGCATTTCGAATGACGTCATATTTAGTGGATTTTCGTTTTTTACTGAGTGGTTTCATCGTCTTCCGGCTTTACGAAACCTTTTAGCAGTACCTTCGTAGTAGTGGGATAGGTATTGGCGGTGATCGTCACCGGTTTGGTTTGCTGGTTCTTCTTGCCGGCGGTATTGAATTTCACTTCAATTTTTCCGCTTTGGCCGGGAGGAATAGGCTCCTCTGGCCATTCCGGCACCGTGCAGCCACAGGTGGAACGGGCGCCGCGAATGATGAGCGGGGCTTTGCCGGTATTGGTGAAGGTATAGGTATGTTCTACCACTTCTCCTTCTTCCACCTCTCCGAAGTCATAAGAAGTTTCTTCGAAAGTGATCTTG
>CAYVVK010000022.1:18161-22050 GCA_964454855.1 uncultured Phaeodactylibacter sp.
GGCCACGTTGGTGGTATCGATGGGCTCATTGGCGGAAACGGGGCTGCGGATGATATCGGAATTGCTGAAAGCCCCTTCGCTTTTTATTTCGTCCACCGACTTTTCCGCCGCCTCCGCAGGCTGGCCTGCGTTGTTGCAGGCGGCGGCGAGCAAGGCTACAAGAAGCATCAGTATTCTGTTCATAGATCCATGCTTTTCTGCAAAAGTAATAAAAGTTTATTCATGGCCCGTCCGGATGGCGCCTTTAATAAAAACTGGCCAGTGCACGAATTGTTTGTTTTCGGATCGTTAACAAAAGTGGCGATCTTTTATTATGTATACGCCCCCGTAACTAATCCTCTGTATGGAACCACACAAATACAACTATGGTATCATCGGCAATTGCGCTTATCTGGGCCTGGTCGATGACAAGGCGAACGTAGGCTGGCTGTGCTGGCCGCGCTTTGACAGCAGCTTTATCTTCGGCACCTTGCTCGACCGGGAAAAAGGCGGAGGGTTTAGCATACAGCCCGAGAATGGCAACTGCGCCACCGGGCAATCTTATCTGGAAAACACCAACGTGCTGGAAACGCTGTTCCATTGCCAGGATGGCAGCTACAAAGTCATCGATTTTGCGCCCCGCTTCTACCAGTACGAGCGCTATTACAAGCCGCTGATGCTCGTTCGCAAGGTCATTCCCACGGAGGGAACTCCCCGCATCCGGGTTTCCTGCCGGCCCACCGATAATTACGGGGAGATACAGCCTGTAGCGGTTACCGGCAGCAACCACATCCACTACGGCGGGCTGAGGGCGCAGCTCCGGCTGACCACCAATATCCCCCTTACCTTTGTTGAAAACGAGCAGGCCTTTATACTCAACGAACCCTGTTACCTCATCCTTACCTGGGGGGAGCCGCTCGAAGCGCCGTTGGCGGCCACCACGGAGGCCTTTCTGGAGCGGACCATCGACTACTGGCGCCATTGGGTGCAGAACACTTCCGCCGAATACTTCGCCCAGGAGGCGGTCATCCGGTCGGCGCTCACCCTCAAACTGCACCAGTATCAGGATACCGGAGCGATCATTGCCTCCGCCACTACCAGCCTGCCGGAGTTTCCCGGCAGCCGGCGCAACTGGGATTATCGTTTCTGCTGGCTCAGGGATGCTCACTATACCCTCAAAGCCCTGAACGGCCTGAGCCACTTTGGCATACTGCGCGATTACGCTCGCTTCGTGGGCAATATCGTGATCGGCGAGGACCGTCGTTTTCACCCCCTCTACCCCATTTCGGTGAATGGAGTACCTGTAGAGAAGGAGCTGCCCCTGCAGGGGTACCTGGGCGAGCAGCCCGTCCGTATCGGCAACCAGGCCTATGAGCACATTCAGAATGACATTTACGGACAGGTGTTGCTGAGCATGCTGCCCTTCTTTGCCGACAGGCGCCTGACCTGGGGCGCCAGCGAGACGCTGGCCGGCCTGGTCATGCACTGCCTGGAGATGATCGAAGAGACCATGGAAGAACCCGACAACGGGCTCTGGGAATTCCGGGGCCTGGCGCAACTGCACTGCTACACCTTCCTGTTCCACTGGGCCGGCAGCCACGCCGCGCGGAAAATAGCCGCCAACATTAACGACAAACGCATGGAGGCGGAAGCCAACCGGCTGATCGAGAGGTCTGCCCAGATGATCGAGCGCTGCTATGATAAAGAGCGCGGAGTATACACCCAGGCCATAGGCAGCAAAAACCTGGACGCCAGCCTGCTGCAGCTCATCAACATGGGCTACCTGGACCCCCGGAGCGAGCGCGCCATGCAGCACCTCAAGGTATTGGAAGAGAATTTACTCACGGAATCGGGGCTCGTCTTCCGGTATAAGCATGTAGACGATTTCGGAGCGCCGGAATCCACCTTCCTGATCTGTGCGTTCTGGTATGTAGAAGCCCTGGCGAAGATGGAACGGCTGGGAGAAGCCGTGGGCATGTTCAATAATTTACTGGCCTACTCCAACCACCTCGGCCTGTTCAGCGAAGATGTACATGCTGCTACCGGCAGCCAGTGGGGCAATTTCCCGCAGACATACAGCCACGTCGGCCTCATCAATGCGGCCTTCACCATTAGCAGAAAATTGGACAAATCTATTTATTTTTAAGGATGCGCATTTTTCTTATCGGTTTTATGGGAAGCGGCAAGAGCCACACCGGAAAGCGCCTTGCCAAACTGCTGAACGCCTCTTTTACGGACCTCGACGAGTGGATCGAACATCGGGAACAGGCGAGTGTGCGGGAGATCTTTGCCAACAAAGGAGAGCATTATTTCCGGCAGGCCGAGCAACTGGCTCTGCATGACATGGCCAGGTTCGACGAGGCGGTCATTGCCTGCGGTGGCGGCACTCCCTGCTTTTTCGATAATATGCAGTGGATGAACGAACACGGGCTGACCATATACCTCAAAGCGCCGGTAAAAGTACTTGCCAGCCGCCTGAGGGCACAACAGGAACAGCGCCCCCTGCTCAAAGGGTTGGATGCGCCCGGCCTGCGCCAGTTCATCGGGCCCATACTGCTGGAAAGGGAGGCCTACTACCAACAGGCGAGCATTGTCTATGAGCAAAAAGCCGAAGGGGAAGATATTGCCGGAGCACTGGCCCGGCATTTCAAGGATATTATTGGACATTAGAAAAAAACGGAGCAATGAATATTGCAGGGGCCGACTACGGCAGCAAACTGGCGGGCACCACCGTGATCGCCGCCTACCAGCATGGAGAGGTGAAATTTATCCACAGCGCCAAAAAGCAGGACGCCGATCAGATGATACTGGACTGGGCCCTGCAGCACCGGCCTGCCCGCCTCTTTCTGGATGCCCCGCTGAGCCTGCCCGGCGTCTATTCGGGCAAGGAAGGCTTTACCGATTACTTTTACCGCCAGGCCGACCGGCAATTAAAGGCGATGTCTCCTATGTTCCTGGGAGGGCTTACGGCCCGCGCCATGCGCATGGCCGCTCAACTGCGAAAAAGCGGAATAGAAACCATAGAAACCTACCCTGCTGCCCTGGCCCGGGAACTTGGCCTCGGAAAGGAAGGATACAAAAAGAGCAAAGCCCACCTGCCGTCCTTTCGCGAACAGCTCCTTGTCCACCTGCCGGTGGGGCTGCCGCCAAAGCCCCTGGATTCCTGGCACCAGTTTGACGCCCTGCTGGCGCTGCTTTCCGGCCTGAGGTTTCTGGAAGGCCGCCACCTGGCTTATGGGCAGGAAGAGGAAGGCCTCATCGTGGTTTAACAAAAAAAGCTTAGATTTATCACCTCTTACAACCAGGAGCTAAGTAGCCGGACAGAACAATGTAACAATGTAACAATGCAACAATGTAACAATCTGCCCGGAACGCCTGAGAATAAAGCGTTTCAGGCTCTACTGCCGAAGCAGTATAAGTAAACTAAAACTGTCCGCTTACTTATGGCTTTTAAGTTTTCTATTCCCTTTTATGCTTTCCGCCTGCATCTCCATCCGGGAACGAGCTTTCTGGCGCCACTCTCGGACCATACAGTAATGCGTACCGGACAACCCCTGGAACTGGCCGCACGCCAGTACAAAGAGGCCCTGCAGCGAAAAGTGCTCAACCAGGGAAACTTTGAGGAACTGCTGAATGAATACCAGGAAGGGGATTTCTACCGCGGCGAGATCGATCTGTCATTCGAAGCCTCACGCGATGGCATCAGCCATCCTGAATTCAGCCTTGAATTCCCCTATTTTTTCAATTACCAGGAAAAAGGGATCTGGGGGGCCATCCCCACGCTTGGAATAGAGGCCTTTGCCGAAGAAGAAGCTCAGTTGCCGGGCCGCCTGCGGGAAGCGATACGGCTGGAATTCACGAAAAGCCGCCGCCTGCAGGCCGTACAGGAGGTCGTGGCGGCCATCTGGTT
>CAYVVK010000023.1:0-19826 GCA_964454855.1 uncultured Phaeodactylibacter sp.
GAACACCCCAGCGATCGTGCGGCCCTGGATGCGCTGGAAAGCCTCCCGGGCCTCTTTCAGCGGATAGACGCTGTCGACCACAGGATGGATCTCATAGCCGCTGATGAACTTCACCATATCGGCAAACTCCTGGTCGCTGCCCATAGAAGTGCCGAGTATGGAGATCTGTTTCCAGAAAATGGACTGGGTCGTGAAATTGGGGATGGCGCCGCGGGAGCCGCCGTAGGTGACGATTCGGGCGCCGTAATTGCAGATCTTCGGGAAGAGCGCAAAATTGGGGCCCGCCGCGCTGTCGACGACCAGGTCAAAACCGCCGGATTGCCGGGCCAGTTCTTCGTGCCAGCCCTCTTTTCGGTAATTGACACCGCCCCGTGCGCCCATTTCCATAGCCCGGGCGATCTTATCTTCGGAACTGGAGGTGACATATACTTCCGCTCCGGCCGCCAGGGCAAACTGAAAGGCGAAAACCGCCACTCCCCCTCCGATACCGGAAACCAGTACCTTTTCTCCAGCCTGTAAGGCGCCACGGGTAAAAACAGCTCGAAAGGCCGTCAGCCCGCAGAGGGGAATGGCAGCCGCTTCTTCCCAGCTCAGGTGAGCCGGCTTGTCCTGCAGCTTATCCGCGCCGACAGCTACCTTTTCCGCCATAGTACCGTGTTTGGGCATGCCGAGTATGGAATAGCTTTTTTTCTGGTGCCTGATCTTGTCGCCCCAGCCGATATTGGGGTTGATAAGGACTTCGCGGCCGTCGTACAATCCTGCTCCATCGGAGCCCAGGATGCCCGGGTATTTGATGCCGGGATACATACCTTTGGTGATCCACACATCCCGGTGGTTGAGGGCTGCTGTTTTGATATCCACAATGGCTTCCCCCTCTTCGGGCAGGGGCTCCGGAAAATCTTCAAGATCGATGTAGTCTTCTTTGCTTTTAAGCACTATTGCTTTCATAGGACAGGCTTGGATTCAAAGCAAAAGGTAAAAGAAAAAATTCAAAAAAAGAAAGACTTGTCAATAGGACGGCAGGGGCACCATCACATAGCCGTTGATGGCGTATTTCTCAAAATCGTCGTACATGATCCACATATAGCCGCCATTGCCCCAGCTGCTGCCCCAGCTGCTCATCACTTCGAAGGCCTCCATGCCCTCGTCGTAACCCACTACGATGAGCGGGAAAAGCTGCTTACTCTCTTTCCCCGGTTCAAAGGTGGTGTGGTGGAGCAGGTTTCGGATGGAAGCATCGGCCTGCAGCTCTACGATCACCGGGTTGCCTCGCATCAGGGCCTTGCGGGCCTCGAAGATCTTTTGGCGGCCTTTCATGACGTCGCGGAAGATGTACAGGTAGTTGTTGATACGGTATTTGTTGGTGGCGTGTACGGCATTGGGGATAGTGGACGCATCATAGGGCATGATGGACGCGCTGATGGTGCCCTGCTCCGCCAGGAAGCGGAAAGCTTCGGACACCGTCGTCCGCTGGCCGGCGTTTTCCAGGCTGAGGGCAATGAAATCGGGGCTGAGGTTGTCCTTGTAGTTTTTGTTGAGGTTGACGTAATATTCCAGGCAGCTGGCCAGGGCATAACTCAATTCTCCGCTGCGCGCCCCTACCCTGCGCACCGGCATCATATAGGGTTTGATGCTCTGTCGTTCGATAATGTCGCGCGGGTCGCGCCCAATGCCCGGCACGGTGATCATCATGGCGTCGATGAGGTCCAAATCTGTCACGCCAAATTCGGCAGTTTGCGATTTCGCCTTGATGTCCTCCTCCTGCGCCATGGAGAATAAGGGAATGAAAAATACCAACAGGAAAAACAGCCAGCGATGTTTCATAGAAATGTGCGTTTTGAAAGTTTGAAGCAGATACCACATCAACGATGGAAGCCGGCTGTTTCTTACATAAGAAATATATTAATCTGATTTTAATTGATGAGGCCTGCCATGGGGCCTCATTGCCCGGCGGAAAAGAAACCGCTCAGGCCTGCCCGGCCGTGAGAAAAATCATTGACAGAAAACTCGTTTGCTCTTATCTTAAAAAATTAGCGCTGTTCTCAGCGAACTCTTCCGCAGGGAAAGGGCCGGAGCGGAGATGGAAATGGAGGAAGTTGGCTGAATTAAACGAAAGGTTTTGTTAAAGAAGGCCCCCCGGCCAACTTTCGGGGGGTGTTTTTCCGTCTTAGTAATAGCCGTTTTTTATCGGAGATACTGAAAAAATCAGTATTTTCCGTGGCAATTAAAACAGGTATCCAAGAACAGATATGAAAATCGCAAAAAGAATTCTTATTGCCCTGCTCGTCCTCGTCATATTGGTGGTGGGTAGCGCCATCGCCCTCCCCTATTTTTTCAAAGACGAGATCACCGCGCTCGCCAAGGAAGAGATCAATAAAACGGTGAATGCCGAAGTGGACTTCCAGGGCGTCAGCCTTTCGCTGCTGCGCAGTTTTCCCAACTTCAGCCTGCAAATCAATGATTTTACCGTAAAAGGCAAAGAGGAATTTGCCGGCGTAGAACTGGCCAGCGGCAAATCCCTGGGCCTTACCCTCGACCTGATGTCCGTCATCCGCTCTACCGAGCCGGTGGCCATCCGCGCCGTCGAGCTGCTGGAGCCCAATATACACATCTACGTGCTGGAAAACGGCAAGGCCAACTACGACATCATGATCCCCTCCGAAGAACCGGCGGAAGAACCGGCTGCCGATACCGCCTATAGTAATGTGGTCGTCGAACTCGATGAATACAACATCGTGGGCGGCACGCTGATCTACGACGACCGCAGCCTGGAAGTATTCGCGGACGCCCGAAACATCACCCATAGCGGCACCGGCAATTTCACCATCGACATTTACGACCTGGACACCCAGACCGAGGTGGAAAAACTGACCGTCAGCCAGAGCGGCATCACCTACCTGAAAGATGCCCATGCCACCCTGGATGCCATCTTCCATATCGACCAGCCGAACAGCAAGTATACCCTCAAGGATAACGAACTGCTCATCAATGAGCTCCGGCTCAATGCCGAGGGTTTTGTGCAACTGATGGAAGACGACATAGACATGGACCTGTCCTTCAATACGCCTCAAAACGAATTCCGCCACCTGCTCTCCATGATCCCCTATGCCTATATCGAGGGATATGAAGACGTAAAGGCCGACGGGCAGTTCAGCCTGCGGGGAGAAGTAAAAGGCACCTACAACGGCGAGCGAGAAGAATACCCCGGCTTCCGGGTGGAAGCCTCAGTAGATAAAGGCAATGTACAGTATCCCGGCCTGCCGCTGGGCATCAAAAACATCAACACCCTGGCCAACATCAACAGCCCGGGCAGCGACTTTGACCAGCTCACTGTGGACGTGCCACGTTTCAACATGACGGTAGGCAACAACCCCTTCCAGGCCAGCTTCTTCCTGAAAACGCCCGTCTCCGACCCCAATGTACAGGCTTCGGCCAAGGGCGTGATCAACCTGGCGGAACTGGCAAAGGCCTTCCCCATGGAGGGCATTCAGGAACTCAACGGCATCATCAATGCCGATATGAACATCGACACCCGCTTGTCCTACATCGAAAAAGAGCAATACGAGCGCGTGAAGATGGACGGCAACCTACAGGTCCAGAACGTCAAATACCGCAGTGAAGGCCTGCCGGCCATTCAGGTCAACGATATGCAGATGGCCTTCACGCCCCAGAAAGTGCGCGTGGACAATTTTGATGCACTGCTGGGCGAAAGCGATATCAAGGCCAAAGGTTCTATTGACAACATCCTGGCCTACTTCTCTCCGGAAAAGACGATGTACGGCACGCTGAACGCCACTTCTGATTTCTTCAATGCCGACGAATGGATGCCGGAAGAAGAGGAAAGCCCCGCAGCCCAGCCGATGGCATCCGGCGAAACCAGCAGCGAGGAAACCGAGGTCTTCGACCGCTTCGACTTCACTATGGAGGCTAACGCCAAAAAGATCGTCTATGGAGATTATACGGTCACCGATGGCTACGCCCAGGGCAACATGACCCCCAACCGCCTGAGGGTGGGCCGGCTCTACGGCCGCATCGGCGACAGCGACTTCACCGCCAACGGCCTGATCACCAACCTCTTTGACTACCTCTTTGAGAACGGCGTACTGGGCGGCGAGATCGACATGAGCTCGCAGGTGCTCAACCTCAACCAGTTTATGGAAGAAGAAGAGGCTGCCGCCTCTACCGGTGCCGGCAGCGAAGCCGGCGAAGGCTACGGCGTGATCCCTGTTCCGCCCAATATCAATATGACGGTCAACGCCAATATCGATAAGCTTAGCTATACGAATATTGACCTGCGCAGTGTGAAGGGGCAGGCCATTATAGCCGATGAAGCCGTGGTGCTGGACGGCGTCACGGCACAGGGGCTGGGCGGCGAGATGGCCATGAGCGGCAGCTACGAGACCAAGGATACTGACAACCCCATTTTCCGCTTCAAGTACGACCTGCAGCGCCTCAGCTTCCAGGAAGCCTTCACAAAACTGAATACCTTCGAACAACTGGCGCCCATCGGCAAGTTCATCAAGGGCACTTTCAACAGCAGCCTCATCATGGACGGCCGGCTGGGAAGCGACCTGATGCCCAAACTGGAAAGCATCAACGCCCAGGGTTTCCTCGAAACCCTCAACGGCGTGATCGCCGGCTTCGAGCCGGCACAGGCCATCGGCAACAAACTGAACATCGCCGAGCTCAAACAGAATATCGCCATTGAGAATACCCGCAACTGGTTTGAAATAAACAACGGTGTGCTCGAACTACAGGAATACGACGCCAAAGTAAAGGGCATCGACATGAAGATCGGCGGCACTTACAGCGTCACCAACAAGATGGACCTGGACATCAAGGCCCAAATCCCGCGCAAAATGCTGGAATCCACCGCCATCGGCGCTGCGGCCGGCAGCGGGCTCAGCCTGCTGCAAAACCAGGCCTCAAAACTTGGCATCAACATACAGCAGGGCGAATTCATAAACGTGCTGATCAACCTCACCGGGGAAGTGAACAACCCCAATGTCGGCCTGAAACTGCTTGGTATGGACGGGGAAACTACCGTTGCTGATGCTGCCAAAGAACAGGTAAAAGAAGAAGCCCAAAAAGCCGTGGAAGAAGGTAAAAAAGCCGCCGAAGAGGCCGCGAAAAAAGCCGTGGACTCCGCCAAAACCGTGGTAAAGGAACAGGCAGACAAAGCCGTTCAGGAAGCCGCCGACAAGGCCAAGCAGGCCGCCAAGGAAACCATAGGCGGAGCCGTCGACTCCGCCACCCAGAAAAAGGTGGAGGATGTGATCGGCAAGGAAGGCGCCGATAAGATCAAGGAGAACCTGGATAAGTGGAATCCTTTTGGGAAGAAGAAAAAGGAGGAAGAGGATAAGAAGAAGAAGGAAGGTGGTGGTGGGTAAGCTTAAAGGTTTGACAAATCGGAGACCGTTCATTCGTTTAACAAACGGTCCGCCACAGCGCTAAACTCGTTGGTCACCACTGAACCGAATACCCAGAGGTGTTTTACCTTATACTTACGGCAAAGGCCCTGGATGGCAGCGAGCTTGCTAAGGAGAATAGGCGGCAATGTGTCCGTTGATTGTTTCATATTTTAAAGTTACGGAAAATATAAGGCAAATGCCATTAATTCTCCGCCACCTCAAAAGAGGCCATATGCTCAAAGTCCCGGAAATCCACAGGGCTGACGCCGGAGACGCCCTGCTCGGCCATGTACACGCCGTAGATGGTATCTACCGCCGCCATAGTCAGCTTGTTGTGGGTGACGATCACGAACTGGGAATCCTTGGAGAACTTCTTGATGATCTTGTTGAACTTCTCGATGTTGGCGTCATCGAGTGGGGCGTCTACCTCGTCGAAGACGCAGAAAGGAGCGGGTTTGAGCAGGTATAGTGCAAACAGCAGGGCGGTGGCCGTCAGGGTCTTCTCCCCTCCCGAGAGCTGGTTGATGGTCTGCGGGCGCTTGCCTTTGGGCTTGGCGACGATCTCGATCTTGGATTCCAGCGGGTCTTCCGGGTCCAGCAGCATCAGGTCACAGGTATCATCTTCGGTGAACAGGCTGCGGAATACATCGATGAAGTAAAGCCGTGCTTTTTCAAAGGCCTCCAGAAACTGCGCGGTAGCCGTTTCTTCGATCTCTTTGATCGTTTCTTCCAGGCTCTTTTTAGCTTCCAGAATATCATCCCGCTGCTTGGTGATGCTCTCGAAGCGCTCCTTCATCTCATCGTAGGCCTCTACGGCCATGGGGTTGATCTCCCCGTAGTTTTCCAGGCGGCCGCGTAAGCGTTCTACCTTGAGTTCCAGTTCTTCCTGCGGGATTTCCGTTTCCGGTTCGCGGTTGATGATATTGTTGATGTCGACATTGAATTCGATGCGCAGGCGCTGCGCCACGGAGCTGACCTCATACTTCAGGCCGCCGGCCTTGTCTTTGAGGTTGTTGACCAGCGCCTGAGCATCCTGCCGCTGTTTATTGAGCTTGCGGAGGTGATCTTCCAGTTCATTAATGCCTCCTCTGGCCTTAAAGTACAGCTGTTCGGCCTCCGTCAGCAGGGATTCTTTATCCTTGCGCTGCGCATAGCCCTCCAGCAGCTTCTGCTCCAACTCATCTATTGAGTTCTGAATATTTTTTATCTCGCCGGATGCCCGTTCCAAAGCCTGCTGGTTGTTGGCCACTGTCGTTTTAGCCTCTTCCAGCTGTTTTTCCCGGAAGCTCAGTTCCCGCTGCAGGGCGCCCACCTTATTCTGCTGGCGGATAAACTGTATGTTCTTATCATTAAAAGCGGAGGAGGCTTCGCTCAACTGCTCCGCCGCCTGCCGGTAGTCCACGTCTGTGTTGGCGATCTTCTCTTTGATGGCGGCGACCTCTTTATTTTTCTGTTTCAGCTGGGCCTCGATCTCCTCATTGGCTGCCTGCAGGCCCTTTATGGCCACTTCCACCCGTTTGCGTTTCTCATCCGCTTCCCTGATAAAAGATTCGAAGTTTTCCAGGCGGGTGGAGAGGGCGGTTTTATCCTGCATCAGGCGATTGAGGGCGCTTTGTTCCTGCTGTATCTGTGCGGAAGTGCGCTTTGATTTCAGCTGCTCGATCTGGGATTTCAGGTTGTAGAATTCCGTAGACAGGCGGTTCTCTTCGCGTTCCAGTTTCGTGATGGCCTTATCGAGCACCTCCAGGTTCTTCTTTCGGCCGATCTTCTTGCCTTCGAACAGGCCGATAGAGCCTCCCGATACGCTGTAGCGCCGCTGAATGAAGCGGCCGCTGATGGAGAGCAGGACGAAGTCGCCTTCCGGCACCTGCCCTTTGAGATCTTCGCGTTCCGTCAGCAGTACGTTTTCCAACAGGTAGCTGCAGAGATTGCGGTAGGCGGGGTCCGTCTGTACCAGTTCGATGGCGCGGGTGGTATCCGGCAGCAGGGCCATGGGGGCTACATAATCCTCAAAAGCATCCAGCAGGAAGAAATTGGCCTTGCCTTTCTGGGTCTTGCTCAGCAGCTGAATGGCCCGGTAAGCTTCCTCCAGGTTCCGGACGACGTAGTAGTTCAGGTAAGGCTCCAGGTAGTTCTCTATGGCGATGCGGTACTCTTCCTGCACGTAGATCAGGTCAGAGAGCAGCGGAGTGTCCTTGTCCCATTCCGAAGATTTGGTGGTGCTCAGAAAGCGGATGGATTCCGGAAAGCCTTCCAGGTTTTCCACCATGCTTTTGGTGAGTTTATATTCGTTGCGCTTGGAATCGAGCTCGCGGTTGGCCTTGGCCATTTTCCGGGTGAGTTCCTCAAGGGCCGCCTCGGCCTTCTGCAGGCTCTCCTGCCGTTCTTCCTCGGCTTTTTCCAGTACGGCCACTGAGGCGGATTTCTCGCGTTCCTCGGCCTGCAGAACCTTCATTTTTTCCTTCAGCCCGGCCACTTCCGTACGGCGTTGTTCGATATCTTCCTCGTTGCGGCCGATCTCCTGCCGGTAGCTTTTCAGCTGATTGCTGTTGATGGCCTTTTGTTTTTCCAGTTCGAAGCCTTCGCGTTCCAGGGCCTGCTGGTTTTTGACGATCTCATCGAGGCCGGCTTTCAGGGCGCCGTGGCTTTCTTTGGTGGCCGCCAGTTTTTCCTCAGCCGCGGTCAGTTCTTCTTCCAGCTGCGCTTCCAGGCGTTTTTCTCCATTGAGCTCCGAGCGGTAGTACTCGATGTCGGACTCCAGCTGCTGGATGCGGCTTTTGGCGTTGCGCATTTCTTCTTCCAGCTTGGCCTGGTTCTGTTCCAGGAACTGTTGTTTCTGCTGGTGCATGCGCTTGTCGTTCTCCATGCCCCGGATGTGGCCCACCAGGTTATTGAGTTCCCGCTGCCGGTCGGAAAGGGCTTTTTCCTTATCGAGGTTGGCCTTTCTTTCGGCTTCCAGCTGGGCTTCCAGCTTGCTGATCTCTATTTCGTACTGCCGGAAGCGGTCCTCTTCCTTTTCCAGTTTGCCGCCCAGTTCCCGCTGGCGTTCTTTCAGGTTCGACACTTTCAGTATGGCCAGGTTCGTACTGTACTGCTTGTACTTATCTTTGAGTTCAAAGTAGCGCTTGGTGCGTTTGGCCTGCTTTTCCAATGATTTCAGGTTGGCGTTGATCTCAAATAGCAGGTCTTCCACCCGGTCGAGGTCGTCAGAAGTATTCTTTAGCTTATTGAGGGTCTCTCGTTTGCGGACCTTGTATTTGGAGATACCGGCAGCCTGTTCGAACATGCGGCGGCGGGAATTGTCCTTATCGGCCAGAATATCGTCCACCATTCCCAGGGCGATGATGGCATAGGAATTAGAACCGATGCCCGTATCGAGGAACAGAGAAGTGATGTCTTTAAGGCGGCAGGGCACCCCATTGAGCTGGTATTCGCTCTCGCCGCTGCGGTAGAGCATGCGGGTGATGGCCACCGTATGGTATTCGGTGGGAAGGAGGTTCTTGGTATTCTCAAAGGTAATGGACACCTGCGCCACCCCGCCAGCTTTACGGCGCTTGGTGCCGTTGAAGATGACGCTGGACATCTGGTCGAGTCGCAGCTCCCGGCTTTTCTGCTCTCCGAGCACCCAACGGATGGCATCGACGATATTGGACTTACCGGAGCCATTGGGCCCGACAATACCGATCACATCCTCGCCGAAGTTGATCACCGTTTCGTTGGCAAAGCTCTTAAACCCCTTCAATTCAAGCTGCTTCAATCTCATAGCTGACAAAAATAGGAATTTAAAACATGGCCTGGCACGCACCGCCCGGCTTTTTATCCACAAAACTATTCACATGGGCCGTGGAAAACCAGCCTCTTTAATCGATGCGCTCCATAAACGCACGGGCATCCGCCGCAGTGGGTTTGGGAATTTCTTCCATAGGCACATGGCCCGCCTGATCATACACCTTCAGGCTGGCATTGGGGAGTACTTCCTTAAAGCGGTAGGCATCTTCCAGAGGAATCCATTCGTCATGAATGCCCCATTGTATGAGGACAGGCAGGGAGAGTGTTTTCAATTCAGAAGGATTGGATTGTTGAGGCTGGGAAAGGCGGTGGATATAAGCCCGCCGGTTGCCCGGGCGCAGGAAGAGCTCGTAGTAGCGTTGCACCAGCGTATCCGTCAGCTTGCTGTCATCGAAATAAACTTCCCGCAGGCTGCTGCGGAACATGGGTTTAGGCGTTATTTTCGTCATGAGCGTATTCAGTACAGGGATACGAGCCAGGCGCATTACCAAAGGGAGGCTCTTCTCCCGGGGCCAGCCGGCCGCGCAGATCAGGATCAGGCCCTTCACCTGCTGCGGATGGGCCAGTGCGTATTCCCAGGCGATAAAGCCGCCGAGTGAATTGCCGGCCAGGAAGAATTCGCTTATATTCATTTCCCGGGCAAAGGCGTGCAGAAAACTGGTATAAGCCTCTATGGAATAGTCCTGCCCGGGATGAGGCCCGGTGAGGCCGAAAGCCGGCAGGCCCACACTGATGACCTCAAAAGAATCCTGCAACTGCTCCGTCCAGCCTTCCCAGGTGTGTAGTGAAGCACCGGTGCCGTGCAGCAGCAGCAGGGGCCGGCCGGCGCCCGTACGCCGGTAGTGGGCCGGCATACCCTGAACATCTACAAAGCCCGAATCGGAATAGGTGTACTTTTCTTTCAGTTTTTCGAGAGGTATATCCGGCTGGTAAAAAGCCAGCGCCAGGCCCAGAATGAGCACAACCAGCACTCCAGATACAGTAAGGGCTATTTTTTTCATTGTATTTCTACTCATTCTTCTTCCAGATCTTCCGGTTCTTATTCTTAAGCCCGGACCGCTCCAGGTAATCTTCCAGCAAGGCTTCCCGTTCCTGGGAAGGCATGGGGTTCGCCTCTCCGTACATTCCTGCCAGCTGTCGTTGCCGCAGTGCCTCGTAGAGCGCCACCGCACAGGCCACCGAAATATTCAGGCTGCGCACCATGCCCATCTGGGGAATGACGAAATTACCGTCGGCATGGAACAAGGATTCTCTTGAAACCCCATCGTGTTCATTGCCGAACAGCAGGGCTACCGGCTCGGTAAGGCCCAGCTCGTGTATAGAAAGGGATTTTTCTCCCAGGTGCGTGGCCCAAACAGAGGCGTAGCGGCTTTTGACATGGGCGAAGCAGGCCTCTACATCTGTATACAGGTGGACGTCCACCCATTTACGGGCCCCGGCCGAAGATTTCTTGCCCAGGATGAGGTGATCCTCCGTCAGCTGTTCCTCCGTATACAATACGAAGATCTCCGGAATGCCTACCGAATCACAGGACCGCAGGACCGCCCCAATATTGTGCGGGTCATGGACGTTCTCCAGGATCACCGTCAGGCCAGGCTGCCGCCGTGAAACGACTGCCCGTAGCCGTTCCAGCCGCTCGGGAGTCATAGGCTCAGAGTTTTTAGTAAGCCAGCTGGAACTGGTAATCCTCGAATTTCAGAATATTGACATACTTGTTCTCGAACCTCTCAATGGGCGGATTTTCCACTCCGGTAGTCGTAGGCCGCACTACGCGCTCGAAATCAAAGCGGGTATGGAGCACTGCCCGGGGTTCCTTTTCCAGGAAATACTGAAACTTGGTGCCGTGTTTATGGATCATGTCTCCGAAGTACTTGACCACATCATAGCCCAGAAAGGCCTCATTGTTGGGGATGGCGCCATAGCGGTCGAAAAAGCGTTTTCGGAAAAACTGTACGTCCGTATTGTAGGGGTCCAGGTGGCTATCGGAACTCACGTGCACGTTCAGGCTTTCGTAGAGTTCGAAATCGATGCGCTCGAAACTCATCCACTGTGGCATTCCATAGACCCTGACGTAGTCTTCCATGCCACGGGAAGCTTTTATATTGGAGAGAAAGGAATAGATGAAGGTCTCACTCGACCAGGAAGGTACGATGAACACGACAGTATCGCTTAAGTTCTCTTTAAAATAAGCACCCAGGCCCATATTCTGATAACTTTCCGCATCTTCTCCCACAATCAGCTCTCTCAGCCTTACAGAGTCGTTGCGTGTTCCTTCTATGGTGTAATTCTCCTCCTGGAAATACAGAAAGCGGGCCTTTTCTGCATCCTTATCTCTGGCCACGAGAACGGCCTGCGCCGGCCGGAAAGATTCCCGCGCGTGGCGGATAATGGCTTTGCTGTGAGACTCCAGCGTGGGGCTCACCTGCACGTAGTTGGGGTTGTTATCGGAGATGGAGGAAGCGGCACTGTGCGGCGACACATAGGTGATGCCGTTACGCTTCGAAAAATTGGCCAGCAGTTCCACATTATCACGGCGGTATGGGCCGATGAGCAGGTGGGCATTGAGCATCTCCGTCCTGGTGGTAAGCTGGGCCACCTGCCGCTGCTCGGCCTTGCTGTCCATGACCGTCACATTGAGCCGGACGCCCTGCTCGTCGAGCTCCTCCAGGGCCATGCGTGCGCCGCCGTAAAAATTGAGCGCCCAGGTGGAATTGTCGAAGATCTCTCCGCTATTGGGGTTAAAACGGTCGGTAAGAAAGGGCAGGATAAGCCCTACATTATAGGCTGTATAGTATTCCGTGCCGTATTCTCCCCGGCGGATCAGTTCCGAGGGATTGCCCATCTGTTCTTCTTCGGCGAAGAAGGATTCGGAGCGGATGGGCGGTATGGAATCGGCGGGAATGTCCTTCCATTTGATGGTGTCCATGCTCTCTACCGGGGTCTGGTCGACAATGACCAGAGTTCCCGTTTCGGGATCATAGACCTTTTTACCGGGAATGGGGTCCAGCTCATCTCCTTCTTTTCCGACCTCCTCGGCCTTGTCTTCCGTCTCTGCCTTCCGGAAAAGCGCGCAGGAGGAGGAAAAGAAGAAAAGGGACAGCAAAAAGAAGGCGAACAGCTTACTCCCATTCGATCGTAGCAGGTGGCTTTGTGCTGATATCATAAACGACTCTGTTTATTCCTTTAACGTTATTAATGATCTCGCTGGACACCGTAGCCAGAAAATCATGCGGCAGGCGGCTCCATTCGGCAGTCATCCCGTCTCTGGAATCGACTGCCCGGAGGGCTACTGTCTTTTCGTAGGTACGCTCATCCCCCATGACCCCCACCGACTGCACCGGCAACAGGATGGCGCCGGCCTGCCATACTTCATCGTACAACCCGAACTTTTTCAGGTTTTGAGTATAGATGGCATCAGCCTCCTGCAGGAGTGCTACTTTCTCGGGAGTGATGTCCCCCAGGATACGAATGCCCAGGCCGGGGCCCGGAAAAGGGTGCCTGCCCAGTATATCCACGGGAATATCCAGTTCCTTACCTACTTTGCGCACCTCGTCTTTGAAGAGCATGCGCAGCGGTTCCACGATCTTGAGCTTCAACACCTCCGGCAAGCCTCCCACATTGTGGTGGGACTTGATGGTCACCGACGGGCCATGGACCGACACCGACTCGATAACGTCCGGGTATATGGTGCCCTGGCCCAGCCACATAATGGCCTTATCTTCTTCTTCCAGCTTGGTAGCCTCTCCATCGAACACCTCGATAAAAACCCGGCCGATCACCTTGCGCTTTTCTTCGGGATTGCTCACTCCTTTGAGCTCGCTGTAGAAACGCGCTTTGGCGTCCACCCCCACCACTCTGAGGCCCATCCCCTTATAGGAGGCCAGTACCTCTTCGTATTCATTCTTGCGCAGCAGGCCGTTGTCCACAAAGATACAAACCAGATTGTCTCCAATGGCACGGTGCAGCAAAGTAGCCGCCACGGTAGAATCGACTCCTCCGGAAAGCCCCATGAGCACGTGCTCTTTTCCTATCTGCCCGCGCAGATCGGCAATGGTGTGCTCCACGAAGGAGGCCGGCGTCCACTCGCTGTGGCAGCCGGCTATATCTTTAACGAAATTTTTAAGGAGTGTCATGCCATCCAGGCTGTGAGAAACTTCGGGATGGAACTGAATGCAGTATACCGGCTCGCTGAAAGCGCCTTCTTTTGACCGGAATGCCGCCACATCGATGCTATCGGTGCCGGCCAGCAGCTCAAACTGCTCCGGGATGCGCATGATGGTATCGCCATGCGACATCCATACCTGAGACTCCAGGGGTATGTCATCCAGGAAAGGGTCGGGCTTGTGGATGTGGCTGAGGCGGGCTTTACCGTATTCGCGCTTCAGGGAGCGCTCCACCTTGCCGCCGTAATGCTGGGCAATGTACTGCGCACCGTAGCAGATGCCCAGTACAGGGCGCTGCCCGATGACTTTTTCCAGGTCGGTGTGCAGCGCCATTTCGTCCGTCACAGAAAAGGGGCTGCCCGAGAGGACGACCCCTTTGATGCTGTCGTCCAGCTCCGGGATCTTATTATAAGGCACTATTTCACTGTAAACATTGAGCTCTCGGACCCTTCGCGCAATGAGCTGAGTGTACTGAGAGCCAAAATCCAGGATAAGAATTTTCTCGCTCATTCCGCAAATATACTCGTATGAATCCGGTTTGCAAATTCGAATTCTGCGAGCGGCCTCAATCCAGGTAAATATCGAACTCTACCCGCCGGTTTTCCTCCCTGCCGGATTTGTACTTGTTATTGGCGATGGGGCGCGTCTCTCCATAACCGGTATAGCTCACCCTTTCAGGGCTGATGCCTTTGCTGATGATGTAATCATAGCAGGACTTTGCCCGGCCTTCAGACAGGCTCTGGTTGAGTGCCGAGCTGCCCACGCTATCGGTATGGCCACTAATGCGCAGCTTATAATCCGGATAGCGCCGCATGATGTCCACCACCTGGCCGAGTATGAGGTAGGAATCCGAGGTGAGGGTAGCCTGACCGGTTTCAAACTGCACGGCCTGCATGGCAAAATCCAGCACCTCCTGGTCGGCTTGATCGATTTCCGGGCAGCCGCGGTTGGCAATAGGGCCGGCGGTATTGGGGCAGCGGTCTTCGCTATCGCGAACACCGTCGAGGTCTTTGTCGGGGCAGCCGTCGAGGCTGGCCAGGCCGGCCACATCGGGGCATTCGTCCTCAAAGTCTGCCACACCGTCTTTATCCCTGTCGTCGAAAGGGCAGCCGTTGTTCTCAGGCAGGCCGGCCTCATCGGGGCACTCATCATCTTTATCGGCCAGGCCGTCATTGTCTCGGTCGGGACAGCCGTTCATGGTCACGAGCCCTGCTTCCGTCGGGCACTCGTCTTCTCCGTCGGGGATGTTGTCCCCATCGGAATCGGGGCAGCCGTAGAGCGAGGCCAGGCCGGCTACATCGGGGCAGAGGTCTACCTCATCATCGATGCCGTCGCCGTCCCGGTCGGTAGAGGGGATAACGGCTGCCAGCTCGTCACCGGACCCGAAAAGGAAAAGCAGGCCTGCGCCGGCCTGCACATTATCGCGAAGATCCTCCAGGCCGAGGCGATATTCGCCTTTAAGGGAAAAATAAGTGTGTGTGCCGAGACGGAGGTTGATCCCCACCCCCAGGGGTACGGAATAGTTGAACTCTTCGAGCGCTTCGTAGTTGGCGCCGAAACCCGCGTATAAATAGGGATAGAGGAGATTGGATTCCCGAAAATATTTCAGTTCCAGCAGGGCGTCCAGGCTGGCCATGGCCTCGTTCCTCGAGGCGCCCATTTCATTGGTGGGCAGATGAGCCTTATAGAAGCGGAAGGGTAAAGAGAGGTTAAGGGCAGGGCCGAGATGTCGTTTGTATTCCACCTCTATTCCCCCAGCCACGTCGTCATTATTCCAGTCTTCCGTAAGCAGCCAGACGTAATTGGAATAGTTCGCGCGGAAGGCCACGCCATCTTTGGCGCCGGTATACTGGGCATGCATCAGCTGCAAAGAAAAGAGAAAAGCAAGAAGGAGGGTCGCTCGTTTCATTATCTGGAAGTTTGGTTTGTCGTCAACAGTAGAAGGCCCTGCATGCGCAGGAAGAACAGCAAGGTGTACTGTTGGAACAGAAATATCAGAGCGCGGGTTCGGTGGAAAGGGCCTATCCCTTCAGGCCTCTGCCTTTCTTGTCGATCTTTCCATCTTTATTGAGCTGCTTCATCAGGCGGTCCAGAATGCCGTTGATGAAGTCCTTGCTTTTGTCGGTACTGTATAGTTTAGATATCTCCACGAACTCATTAAGTGTTACTTTGGTGGGAATGGTGGGAAAGTTGAGGAGTTCGCAGAGGGCCATTTTCAGCAGTATCATATCGATGACGGCCACCCGGTCGGCATCCCAGTTGCGCAGGGTAGGTTCGATGAGGGCCAGCAGTTCTTCGTCATTCTCGCAAACTTTGCGGAGCAGCTTTTCACCGAAGGCCTCTGTGGTTTCCGCCGGAGGCCGGAATTCTTCATAGAAGTCAGCCTCTGCGGGCAGGGCCTTGATGGTTTTTTTGATGGCGCCAACTACGAGAGATTCATCATCCATCCAGTTGGGGTAATGGTCTTCGACAAAATCGTAGTAGGTTTCGGTACCGGTGAGGTGTTTGTAGAGGGCGAGAAGGATCTCGCGATGGTCTTCGTAGGAGCTTTCCTCCTGCATGATGTATTCGCGGTATTCGTCCGTTTTGGCGAAATCAGAATAGAACAGGCGGACATTATCGTGATCTACCCTATGGGTAAGCTTGTGCACTTTAAAGAGGCGCTGCAGGCCTTCATTCTCCAGCAACGAGCGAATGAGGTCATTTTCACCCAATTTGGCAGTAAACTGTTTGTCTTCCTCGCTGGGCAGCAGCTTGGCCATCTTCTTGGCGGCATCCTGTTTAGCGTAGCCGGCAATGCGAATGAGGCTCAGCAAACTGAAAAGATACAGTTCGAATGACTTACTGATACTGGACCGGTATCGGTTAACCAGCTCATTCAGGCCCAGCTCGCTATCCCGGCTCATGGAATACAGCATCTGCATTACTTTAATGCGGACGTTCCTTCTACTCAACATGTTTTCAAATATTCCCTTTTTCGATCTGCAAATATACTCCTTTACAGGTGGTTTACAAATTGGGTTTCCTTTTACTCCATGTATTTCTCCTTAATGTCTTCAAAGGGCGGCAGTTGTTTGTGGTGCCACTTCTGGATGACCTTGCCGTTTTTCAGCAATACTACGCCCGGATTGGAGCGGATGATGGTTTTCAGAAGAATATCATCCGCCGTATAGAAAGGATACCCGCTGCCGGCAGCTTCACGGAAGCTGTCCAGCTTGTCTGCACCGGCAAAGGCAGTAATGGCAAATACATCATACCCGGCCTGCCTGGCTTCTTCCATCACAGGGTTGACAGTACCGCGCCAGGGCTGCAGGTAATCCTGTTCCCAGGTATAGACGTTCTTCTCCACCTGCCGTTTGTTCACCTCATCCACGCGCCGCACGGCCTTGATGGTATCCTCCACGGCCAGAGTATCCATGGTGTAGGTAGTGTCCATAAGTATCTCCGTGGTGGTTTCCACCTCTTCGGCATAGAGTTTGTAGGCTATGATCATGAAACTGTATTCCGGGTTGGAAAGGATCTCGTCCGAAATATCGCTGCCCTGCGGGCCGGTGGCCTCGAAATCGCTCACCTTGCTGCGCTCCACTACTTTGGTGATGGTATCGCCTTCCAAATCCCATTTGCCTTTGAGGTAGGCCACCAGTTCCTGCTCGTACTCCTCTCCTTCCGCGCTGGGAATGGTGTATCCTTCTTCTGCACTTTCGGAAGCGATGAGCCTCACTTTGGGCTTGCTTTTAAGCTGTTCCAGCTCCCATTCTTCCTTGGGATAGTCTTTGTACTGCCGCAGGTATTCCTGCAGGGGCAGTTCCACCACTTCGCCGGTGGATTTGTTCGTCATCCGGTAGGATTCCACTTCAACATTATTCTCGGCCAGGTTTTCCAATGCCATTTCCAGGCGTATATTCCGGCCTTCCTTGAAGGGGCGGAAATCGGTATGGGGCAGGTCCCACATGTAATTGCTGAAGCAATACAGGGTAAGGGCAATGATGCTGACCAGTACGGTAGCAGTGCGGCTTCCGGCATTGAACAACTGGTGCATCTGTTGGTATGCAAAAACAAAAAGCAGGGAGGGCACCAGCAGGAAGACGTCCTTTAAAAAAGATATCCGCGGTTCCAGCTTAAGAAAATCGCCGAAACAGCCGCAGTCCGTTACCTTCATATTGGTTTCCACGTAGGGGCCCCACTGTGCGAACTGGAAGAAGTTCACACCCTCGGGAACGTATCCCGTAAGGTAGGTGAAGCCGGTGAGAAAGGTAAAGAACAGCACCAGCAGGAAAAAGGCCCAGGCCGCAAACTTTCGGGCGGCCCCGATAAGCAGCATGATGCCCAGCACGATCTCAAAAACGACCATCAACACCGAGAAGGCTATGGCGTACTCCGACAGCCAGGGAAACAGCGGGGACAGAAAAGAAAACCAGGTGCCCGAAAAGAGGGTTTCAAATTCTGCAAAATACTGTTCTAATTTGAAGGCCGTCCCCATGGGGTCGACTGCTTTTACCCAGCCCGAAAAGACGAACAGGGCGCCGCAGAAATGCTGGAAGAAGCTGACCAGCCAGTTGTTGATGCGGCGGTAGGCCAGGCCGGTAAGCAGCGTGAGCAGAAGTGCAACAACCCCTATGGACAACACGAGTGTTCCCAGTGTCATATTTCCTGTTTTTGTTCCTGTAGTTTGATCAATGCAAAAATAGCGTAATTGATGATATCCTGATAGTTGGCCTCCAGGCCTTCCGATACCAGGGTCTTACCATCATTCTCTTCGATCTGTTTAACGCGCAGCAACTTCATAAGGATGAGGTCAGTCATGGAACTGACCCGCATATCGCGCCAGGCCTCTCCGTAATCGTGGTTCTTGGCCTTCAGCAATACCCTGACTTTTTCCACCTCTTCATCGTAAGATGCCAGGGCTTCTTCGACGGGCAATTCCAGAGGAGCTCCTTCATCCAGGCTCAGCTGTATCAGGGCGATGAGGCTGTAGTTGATCAGGCCGATAAAATCGCTGTCAATGTCCTCTTCCACCTTCCGCCTGCCCTTCTCCTGAATACTCCTTATCCTTTTCGCTTTGATGTACAGTTGGTCGGTAAGCGAGGAAGGGCGCAGGATACGCCAGGACGTGCCGTAGTCGCGCGCTTTTTTTTCGAAAAGGCCGCGGCACTGTTGCAGAATGTCGTCGAATTGCCCGAGGGTGCGCTGCACGTAGGTTTTTATTTTTGGCAAATATAATAATTTATCCAGGCCAAAGGCCTTTTCTGCCGTTAACAGCTTGCCAAGCTTTGTTAATAGAGTGTAAACTTACGGCAAAGCGGGAAAATTCCCTACATTCGCTCTTATGGCCCCTATCAAGGATACATACCGGACGCTCCGCGGCCCGAGTACCGGAGAATTCAAAGCCCGGGGCAGCAAATTCCTGTCCTATGCTTTTCCCGCCTATTCCGAAGAGGTGTGGCAGGCCCGCCTGGAGGAGGTGCGCCGCGAGCACCCCAAAGCCCGGCACCACTGCTATGCCTACCGCCTCGGCCTGGATGGCCACCATTTCCGGGCCAATGATGATGGCGAACCCAGCGGCACTGCAGGCCGCCCCATACTGGGGCAGATCGACAGCTTCGGCCTGGCGAATGTGATCGTCATCGTAGTGCGTTACTTCGGCGGCACCCTGCTGGGTACTTCCGGCCTCATCCACGCTTATAAAGAGAGTACGGCCGCTGCTCTGGAGCAGGGAAGCCTCATTGAAAAAACGGTGGAAGACGTCTACCGCATCACCTTCGACTACGCCCTGATGGGTAATGTGATGAGCAGCATCAAGGGCCTGGAACTGGAAATGGCCGGGCAGGATTTCGGTAACATCGGCAAGGTCGATATCGCCATACGCCAGAGCGAGGTGGAGGATAAACTTCGCCGGCTGAAAGCCGCCGTGGCCGAGGTATACCTGGCTGAGGTAGACGAGCTGGGTGAGATTGAAGGCCTTGAGCTGGAATTCCTGTATACCCGATAGGGCCGCGGCCCTGTTACTTTCCCAGCAAATATCGCTGCAGAAAGAGGATCACCGCTTTATTGTAGAAATCCCGGTTGCTTTTCTTACGAAAGCCGTGGCCCTCGTCTTTAGCCAGCAGGTACCAGGCCTCGCCTCCGTTTTTGCGGATGGCGCGCAGCATTTGCTCGGCCTCACTGGCCGGCACCCGCGGGTCGTTGAGGCCCTGTACGATGAGCATAGGCTTGGTGATCTTATGGGCATTGGTAGTCGGGGAAATGCGCTCCAGGTGGCGGCGCATGCGGGGGTCTCGTTCATCCCCGTACTCCACCCGGCGGAGGTTGCGGCGGTAGGATTTGGTATTCTCCAGGAAGGTCACAAAATTGCTGATCCCCACCATGTCGATGCCGCAGCGCAGGCGGCCGTTGAAGTGTGCCATGGAGGCCAGCACCATATAGCCTCCGTAGGAACCGCCCATGACGGCCACCCGCGACTCGT
>CAYVVK010000023.1:19836-21646 GCA_964454855.1 uncultured Phaeodactylibacter sp.
TCCAGTCCAGCAACTTGCCGATATCCCTGACCGAATCCTCGCGCTTGTAGCCATTGTCCAGCTTTAAGTAGCTCTTCCCATAACCCGTAGACCCCCGCACATTAGGAGCGACTATAGCCACCCCCAGCTCATTGAGGTAATACTGAAAGGTAGGCGAAAAGCCCGGCCGGTACTGGCTTTCCGGGCCGCCATGGATGTATATCAGCACGGGGTGCGGGCCATCTGCATTTACCGGACGGTAGTAAAATGCCGGGATCTTCCGGGCTTCTCCATCCAGCTGGTCAAAAGTCGGATAGTAGGCCAGCGAAGGCTTCACGAATTGCCGGGGGCTGAGGCCTCCCACCTCGCTGTATGTCCACCGGACCAATTCTCCGCCGAAAATATCCAGGACATAAACATCCGACGGCGCCTGAGGGGTATTTACCGTAACCGCCAGGCGATGGCTGTCCGGATGCCAGCGCAGGGCCCCGACGATGCCGTCGGGCAGCTGTTCGTAAGACTGGTATTGCCTGTTCACCGAATCCATGATATACAAACGGGAAATGCCGTTGTCGTTGAACACACAGGCCAGCTTTTTCCCATCGGGAGAGAGGCTCATTCCTTCCACATCCCAGGGCACGCCCGGCATCAGCGGGCTGATGCGGCCACTTTCCAGCTGGCAGTACATCATTTGCCGGCATTCGGAATACAGGTCGGAAGAGAAAAACAGCCCTTTTCCGCTCTTTTCCCAATATCCATCCCGGCAGGCGACATTCTCCTGTGCCAGTACGGGTTTCAGTTTTCCATTTGTCAGGTCGAGTATATAGAGCCGGGATTCATTGATCGACAGATAATTAATGACGGCCACATGCCGCCCATCCGGGGACCAGTCGACCGGATACCAGTATCCCTCCCCTTCGAAGACGCGCTTTTCCCGGCGTTTTCCGCTCACCGTAAGCAGGTAGAGGTCATGGTCTTTCTGGTTGCGTTTGGTGCTGCTGTAGAGGAGTGCGGAGCCCTCTTTATTCCAGATGCCGTTGCCGTGTTTGGAAGAGCCGTCAGTGAGCATCTCATAACATCCGGAATCCAGGTCGAAGAAATATAGCTGGTAGTTTTCATTTCCGCCGACATCCTTGGAAAAGAGAAAACCGTTCGTTTCCGCAGCCGGGCAAACGCTGGCGCTGAATACCGGTTCATTGAAAAACGTCAGCTGACGGCGGTTGCCTCCGGCTTCTTCCACCAGGTGCAACTGAGCAGCTTCCCCAAAGCAGGTGCTGATGAGCAGGCCGTTACCGGGCCGCAACCAGTCTACTACGACAGCTTCGCGCGTATTTTGGTAATGGTTGAGCTTATCGCTAAGCTTTGCAGGGATTTCAGGGATATTCTCCAGTATGAGGTTGCCAATTTCCCTTTTTTCAATCTGAGCAGTCATAAATTCACTAAATTCATAAAGCGCATCAAATGGGTTTCCGTCAATGCTGTCCTGATGGGATTATGGCTACAGGAGGGGGGTGGGCATTATCTTGCTCCGATAATGGAAAAAGCAGTGAGTGTTGTCCGGTTTTTTGATGAATGATTTATTTCACCCTCACCTCAATTATGCCGCCACCGTTCATAAGGGCGCGGATACAAAATTAATATATATTTTTGAATGTCGAAATGGCATCCTGCCTGTACGCCAGCCCGGCCTTTTCCAGGGCAGGATGCCACCATGGTGTTAATGCTTTAGTACTTTCAGGTTTTGGTACACATTACCGGCCTGAACTTCCACCAGATAGAGCCCGGCGGGAAAATGGCCGAGTTGTATTTCCTGCCGGAAAGCACCGCCGCC
>CAYVVK010000024.1:0-13035 GCA_964454855.1 uncultured Phaeodactylibacter sp.
TACCCCCATTTTTCCGAACAACTCCCTGTATTTTTCTCCCCGGTAGCGGAAGGGATGAGAATAGATCAATTTGTGAAAGGGCTTTTCCTGCAGCGGTTCCAGTTGCTCCGCGCGGCCGCCGGCTTCCAGGAAAGCGCCGCCCCCCTTAACGGCAAAGGCCATGGTATCATTCCATGGATAATATACCAGGCCTATCTGAAGGCCGGCGCCGGGTTCGTAATAAGCCGCCTGATGGGAAAAGCCTGTTTTACGGTCTATGTAATAACTGGTGCCGTCCAACTCATCAATGATGAAGTAAGGCTTGCCCTCGATGATCTTTTTATCCGGAGATTCTTCGCTGTGCAGGCCAATTTCCAGAAAGGCCTCGGCAATGCGTCGGCGAGCCAGTTCGGAGATAGCGAGGTCAACATCCGTCACTCTTGACCGGTCGGGCTTGGTGTACACCTTATAGCCGCCATCGATATGCTCCATCATGATCTGGCCAGCTTCCCGGGCAAGGCCTTTGAGAAAGGACAGGATATCGTCTTTATCCATTATGGTCGATGTTTTTCTGAAAGAATAGTTCCCGGTTGGTAAGGTCGAAGGCGCAGAGGTGCTTGAAATAGAGGCTGTTGAAAACGCAACCCGCATCGATATCGAGCACGGGTAGTTTTTCCATCTTTTTCAGCTGTTTTTCGATCAGGGGCCTGGGTTTGGGCGTATGGCCGTGCACGATAGACTTGTCCCCGAGCCATTCTCTGTCGATCTGCCCATACCAGTCTCTGATCCAGATGAGGGCGTTGGTGGATTCCAGGGGCGAGGCAGCGGTAAAATCCAGGCCGGCATGCACCAGCAGGTATTCGTCCAGGTTGAAATACCAGTCCAGGCCTTCGAAAAAATCCAGGTATTTCTCCGGTATGCGGTGGAGGTTGTCACAATCAGACAGGCCGAAGCTCCGCAGAGTTTCATCGCCGCCGTTGTGCAGCCAGGTTTGATAATAATCCCTATGCCCACCCAGGGACTGCAGCAGGAGTTCTTCGTGGTTGCCCCGCAGGCAGTGCAACTGATGGCCTTCTTCTTTCAAACGCAGAATGGTATCTATGACGGCTTTGCTATCCGGGCCCCGGTCAATGTAATCTCCCAGCAGATAGAGCTCGTCTTCCGTACCGAGCGCGATCTTGTCCAGCAGGGCTTCAAAGGTCTTTACGCAGCCGTGTATATCAGAGATGGCGAATTTTTTCATACGGATAACTGTGCTTTGATCTTTAGGGCATGTTGTTCGAGCTCTTGCCTTGAGGCTTTCCGCTGGCCCAGGTGTACGCGTACCTGGTCTTCCCGGAAACGCGGGATGATGTGCAGGTGAACGTGCATAACTTCCTGGAAGGCCGCGCTGCCGTTATTCTGCAACAGATTGGTGCCTTCGCATTGGACGCCCGAACGGCGCAGCGCTTTTTCTATCCGCATGGCCGTGCGAAAAAGGTGCGCTCCCGTATCTTCGTCCATATCACTGAGTTCCGGAAAGTGTGTTTTGGGGACTACCAGCACATGGCCGTGGTTGACCGGCATGATATCCATGAAGGCGATTACCTGCTTATCTTCATACACCCGGCTGGCGGGAAGGGCGCCCTTAATGATCTTACAAAATATACAGTTTGCGGACATGTGCTGGCTTATTCAAGGATTTTGCTTTCACTCCCTAAACTCCGAAAAATTGCCCGGGGTTCAAAAAATTGCTCCGTGGGCTTTAAATTAGAGTGCTTCTTTGCGAATTTTAAGCGGGAGCCGATAAATAACTGTAAACGCGTAACCCTGTTATGATCGATATTAAACTACTGACGGAACCTCTACAGGCTCAGGCCTGTATCAATTATGTGGCCAGCCGCAATGCCGGCGCCATAGACCTGTTTATCGGAACCGTCCGCAATAATACCAAAGGCAAGCCCGTAACACGTCTCGAATTTGAGGCCTATGAACCAATGGCCATCGCCGAAATGCGCAAGATAGCCGAGCAGGCCCAATCGCGCTGGCCTGTGGAAAAGATGGCCTTCCACCATCGCACCGGCAGCCTGCAGATCGGCGAAATCGCCGTCATCATCGCCGTGTCTACCCCGCACCGGCAGGCTTCCTTCGAGGCTTGCAAGTTTGCCATCGACACCCTCAAGCAAACCGTGCCCATCTGGAAGAAAGAGATCTTCGAAGATGGGGAGGTTTGGGTGGCGGCGCATCCTTAGGTTGCGCGTCAGGCCGAAGTCCATATTGGCCTCGCCGATAAAGCCTTTCTCGTCGGC
The DNA here is from genome assembly GCA_964454855.1 of uncultured Phaeodactylibacter sp. Lineage (GTDB taxonomy): Bacteria > Bacteroidota > Bacteroidia > Chitinophagales > Saprospiraceae > CAYVVK01. Next base: position 2,268 of record CAYVVK010000024.1, read on the forward strand.
GCCGATCCGTAGTTTTTCGGTGTTGACGACCTGGGCGCCTGAGATTAACGGGGAAAAAAGAAAGCACAGGAGGAGAATGCCGTGCAGCTTCATAAGTTTATTGCTTTTTATAATTCGCTGGGGAGAATATAGCAAAAGAAACATTCAACTAATAAACCGATCTGCTATTCTGCTTCGGGCGGCATTTTAATGACGCGCACGGTTTCGATCTTGGTATCGCTGACCAGTTCCAGGATGAACTGATAGCCATGCATTCGGAGCACGGCCCCCTGTTCGGGGATGGCCTCATTGGTCATGACCAGGTAGCCGGACAGGGTGTGGTAGTCTCCTTCCGGCAGGCCGAGGCCATATTTCTCGTTGAGGAAGTCTATTTCCAGCCGGCCTGAGAAGATGAATTCCTTTTCCGGGTGAATAACCAGTTCCACGTATTCCTCCTGGTCGTGTTCATCTTCGATCTCTCCAAAGAGTTCTTCCAGGATATCCTCCAGGGTGATCAGGCCGGACACGCCGCCGTATTCATCGACCACTACTGCGATATTAATGCGTTCGCGGATGAAGTCGTTGAGCAATTCGGTCACGCGCATTACTTCCGGGATGAAGGGCAGGCCGAGGATGAGTTGGTTGATCGAACGCGGCAGCTTGAGCAGTTGTTGATGGTGAACGTACCCCAGCACATTATCGATATCGCCCTGGGTGACGATGATGCGGGAGAGTTTGGTTTCCCTAAAGAGCTGTTCGAGTTCTTCCACCGTGGCGTCCACATCGATATTCTCGATCTCCGGGCGGGGCACCATGCACTCGCGTACCCGCACGTCGCGCAGGTTAAGGGCTTTGCCAAAGAGCTCCCGGTCGATATCCTCCTCCGTATCGGTTTGGGTATCGTTGATGAAGTTCTCCAGGTCGAGGCGGGTGAAGGCCTCCTCGACCTCCTCTACCGGCATGCGCAGGGCCCGTAGCAGCAGGTTGGAAAGCCGCGTCATCGTCCAGGCGGGGATGAGGAGCAACCACTGCAGCAGTTTGAGCGGATAAGCAAAGAAGTAAAGCACATCGTCGGCAAAGAGGCGAAAGACAGTCTTAGGCAGAAACTCTCCGAACAGCAGCACGACGATGGTCGCGATAACCGTTTCGGCCAGCAACAGGGCCAGGGGAGGCTCGAAGATCCGGAACTCCAGCAGGAGGGGCTCCAGCAGTTTGGTCATCAGGGTAGTGAAGACGACCAGGGCGATGTTATTGCCTACCAGCATGGTGCCCAGGAAACCGGCGGGGTCTCGGTAAAAGCCGGCCAGAATGTGGCCCCGGTGCGTCCCCCTTTTCTTTTTGAGCTCCACCCGTAGCTTGTTGGCTGAGATGTAGGCGATCTCCGTTCCGGAGAAAAGGGCAGAAAGCATCAGAAAGAATATGATCAGGGCAATCAGCATTATTCCAGTTCGTTTTCCAGCTCATCTACTTTGAGGCGGCCCTCAATGGCATTGATCCGGGAATAGCTGAAATCCTGGTCGGCCTCAAAGCCATGCCCGTAAATGATCTCATCGGGCCGGGTGATGACGACAAACTTGTTGGTATATATCTTGCGCTGGCGCTCGTCCCAGATCAGCTCTTCCGATTCAATTTTCTCGCCTTCCACGCTCTGCCACACCACGCTGTCGCGCACGATCACCTCATTCTTATGTTCCATGCGAACCCCGTAGCGGGCGTTGAGCCGGCTATTGACATTGCCTTCCGGGCCGAAGAACTCCACTTCCACTCCGTCTGGGAATTCCTGCTTGGGTTCCCGCCGGTCCAGGTAATACAGCATGGTTGGGCCGGTAATACGGACCCGCACCTGTGCGGAATCGCTGTATAGTATTTCCACATCCTTTGCCGTTTCCACCTGGGTATTGAATCTGGATACCAGCTCTTCGATATCCTCTAACTCATTTCTGCACGCTGGCAGCAGAACGACAATAATGGCCATCAGGGCTATGCGAATACTCATCAGAAGTAATTTATGACAATTTAAATTAAAATGGAGGCAAAATTATTTAATGCAACGCTCCTGACGGCCATTTTTTTTCTCAATAAAATGTTAAATAGGCGGACACAAACAATATAACAATTCAACAATGTAACCCATACGGGTTTCGCTTTGCTCAACAATCTTCCCGGAACGCCTGGAAATAAAGCGCTTCAGGCTCTGCTTTCGAAGCAGTATAAGTAAAATAAATCTGTCCGCCTACTTAACTCAACTTTTTGCCTTCCTCGATCAGCAGGGCTTTGGTAGCACGGATGCCTTCCACTGCTGTGCCGGCAGGGCCTTCGTATTCTATCCCGATATAGCCGGTATAGCCCGCCTCCTTAACGATGCTGAGCATGTGGCCATAGTCGATCTCTGTTTCCTGCCCCTGTTCATTAAAGTTGTGAGACTTGGCGCTCACTCCCTTGGCAAAGGGCATTAGCTCTCTGACGCCCTGGTATTTATCGTATTCCTCGATGCAGCCATCCTCTCCTCTTTTGATGCAGAAGTTGCCGAAATCGGGAAGGGTGCCTACATTGTCTTTGCCTACGGTTTTCATGATATTGGCCAGCCATTTTCCATTGGAAGAAAAGCCGCCGTGGTTTTCTACGATCACGTTAAGGCCCATGGGCGCCGCCTTCTCTCCCAGCTGGCTCAGGCTGTCTATTACATTCTGCGCCACGGCTTCGGCATCGGCCTCCCCGCCGGCATTCACGCGTATGGAGTGGCACCCCAGGAACTGGGCGGTTTCCAACCAGAAAATGTGGTTCTGGATGGCCTCTGTACGTTTCTGCTGATCGGAGGCACCCAGTTGCCCTTCATTGTCAATCATGATCAGCAGGCTTTTCACGCCATTGTCCTCGGCGCGTTTTTTCATCTCACTCAGGTACTTTTCATCGGGCCGCTTGTCCGGGAACAGCTGGCTGACGTACTCCACCGCTCCGATGTCAAATTCGTTCCGGGCGCGCACCGCAAAGTCGAGGTGGTCCATCGCACCACTTCTTATCTCATTGTTGAGCGACCACTCCGCCAGTGAGATATCGAAAAAAAGCTGAGGCGCTTCAGGGCTTCCACCCTCTTGTCCCTCATTGTTCTGTTGCTGATTGCCGTTTCCGCAGGCGGAAAGGCCATAAAGGGAAATGCCGGCTACCATAAGCCCGGATTCCCGCAGGAAAGTTCTTCTGTCTCTAGGCATAATACGTTTTCCCGGAAAGATAAGGAAATTAGCTGTTATATTGATTCATGGTATGTTGTATGCCTATCGTACCAAAAGCCAGGGCGGCTTCGCCTGCCTTTTCAATGATCTCCGGCAGTTGCTCCTTTTCCGCTGCGGTCCATTCTCCCAGCACGTAGTCTACCTGCCTGCCGGTGGAGAACTCATCTCCGATGCCGATGCGCAGGCGGGCATAGTCGTTGCCGCCGGTCACCTGGCTGATATCTTTGAGGCCATTGTGCCCGCCGTCGCTGCCTTTGGGCCGCAGGCGGATCTTGCCGAGCGGCAGGTTGAGGTCATCGACGATGGCCAACAGGCGGTTTTTGTCGATCTTTTCCTTCTGCAGCCAGTAGCGCACGGCCTTTCCGCTGCGGTTCATATAGGTGGAAGGCTTGAGCAGGACGAAGGTGCGGCTCTTGTGCCGGAAGCTGGCCACATCGCCAAGCTGCCCCGCAGACCACTCGGCAGAGAACTCTCTGGCCAGTTTGTCCACCACGTCAAAACCGATATTGTGGCGGGTGTTTTCGTATTTGGCGCCAATATTTCCCAGGCCCACGATCAGGTATTTCATCGGATCCTCCGCTGTCTTTTTTCTCGTTCCAAAAATATTCTTTAGCCAGTTCATGACTTTTAGGTGACAGATTTCAGGTGACAGATTTCAGATGCCAGATATCAGATGACAGACAGTTGGATAATCCTGAGCCTGCCGTCTGATATCTGGCGTCTGGCATCTGACATCTGGATTCTACCTTCTAGGCACTCACATTATACTCCCGAAGGGCCTCATTCAAGGAAACCTTCTTGTTGGTGCTTTCCTGGCGCTGGCCGATTATTAACGCGCAGGCCACCTGATAGGTTCCCGCAGGAAATTCCTTGGGATAGGTACCGGGAATGACCACCGAACGCGCCGGCACCCGGCCCTTGTGTACTTTCGGCTCTTTGCCCGTCACATCGATGATGCGGGTCGACTGCGTCAGCACCACATTGGCCCCCAGTACCGCTTCGCGTTCCACCCGCACGCCCTCCACGACGATGCAGCGCGAACCAATAAAACAATCGTCTTCAATGATGGTGGGCGCCGCCTGAGGAGGCTCCAGTACGCCGCCTATGCCCACGCCCCCACTGAGGTGCACATTGCGCCCGATCTGCGCGCAGGAACCCACCGTGGCCCAGGTGTCGACCATGGTGCCGCTGCCTACCCAGGCGCCCAGGTTGACGTAGCTCGGCATCATGATGACGCCTTTTTCCAGAAAAGCGCCGTAGCGGGCGATGGCGTGCGGCACCACCCTGACGCCCAGCTTGGCGTAATTCTTCTTGAGGGGTATCTTATCGTGAAACTCGAAAGGCCCCACTTCCATAGTTTGCATTTGTTGCAGGGGGAAATACAATACCACTGCCTTTTTCACCCATTCGTTGACTTTCCACTCGCCATCTTCGGTGGGTTCGGCTACGCGCACTTCTCCCTGGTCGAGCAGGCCCATCACATGGTGGATGGCTTCCTGCACCGGCTTGTTGTTGAGTTTGCTGTGGTCTTCCCAGGCTTCCTCTATGATTTGTCGGACTTGCATCATGGTTTTTGAATTTGCCGCAAAGATAAGGGTATTTAGTTGATTCGTTTATTAGGTTGCTTCCCACCTTCACTCTGGCTTCGGCGGGAAGCGGTTGATTGGTTGATATGGAAGGAGACCCCCGGACGCCTAGACATCTGGCCTTCTGGACATCCATGCCAGCTTGGCGGCCGCCAGGTCTTCCAGGGCGTGGCCTACGGATTTGAAGATCGTTATTTCGGAGTCAGCCTGCCGCCCTCTGCTTTCGCCCCGGCAGAGGCTGAACAGGCTGCCGCGGATGTCTTCCGGGCGGAGCACGCCATTTTGTATGGGGATCAGGATATCTCCAGTTTCCTTCAGGGCCCCTTCCCGGGTATCGACGTACACCTGTGCCCGGCGGATGGCCTCATCATCGGCCTCCCGCATATTGGGCTTGAAGGACCCTACCAGGCCGAGGTGCTGGCCGGGCTGCAGCCACTGGCCACGGATCAGAGGATTCGGGCTGAGCGTGGCACAGGAGATGATGTCGGCGCGGGGTACGGCATTTGGCAGGCTTTCCACAGTGCTCACGGAAAAGGGGAGAGCTTTCAACTGCGCGGCCAGCCCTTCCGCTTTTCCCAGGTTTCTTCCCCAGATGAGCAGCTGCTCTATGGGGCGAACGCTGGCATGGGCCCGGATCAGGTAGGGCGCCAAAGCGCCGGTACCCACCATAAGCAGGCTACGGCTATCAGAGCGGGAGAGGAAGCGGGAAGCCAGGGCCGAGGCGGCCGCGGTACGCAGATTGGTCAGGGCTTTGGCATCCAGCTGAAGGAGGGGCGTGCCGGTACTCGTTTCGAAAAGGAGATACTGTCCCTGTATGGTGGGCAGGCCTTCCTGGCGGTTGTGCGGGCTTATGGCCACGATCTTAACGCCAAAATACCGGCTGTCATCCCAGGCCGGCATAAGCAACAAGGTTCCTTCCTGCTCCCGGCCCGGAACGAGGTAGTCGTGATGATGGCGCAGGGGCACCTGATAAGCTTCCCGGAAGGCCTGCTCCAGAGCAGCGATCAGTTTGGGAAAAGGCAGCAGAGCCTCCAGCTCCGTAGCTGTCAATGTTTGCATGGATCAGTAATATTCCAGCCGCACCAGTTTCAGCCGGTTGCGGCGCTCGCTGGGGATGATCAGTTGGCTGGCGTTGATCTGTATGGCGTCGCGGAAGCGAAGGCGCAGCTTGAGGTTGTCGGTGCTCAGCAGGCTGTTGCGCTCGAAATTTCCATTGCCTTTGAGCACATACTCGCTCACTGTATTCTCGTATTTGATCTCGTCGTTGAACAGAAAGCGCAGGCTGGTCGGTGTCTTGAACAGAAAATAGGAGGAGTAGATGCCGTCGTCATCCTGTGAATACTGTTTCTTATGAAGCACGGTATTCCAGTGGGTTTCCCCGTCGGGATGGATGGAGATGGCGAACACTTCATCATAGTAATAGTCGACGGCGAAACGGCCGTTGGCGTCATAGAAGGTTCGGTTCATACTCGCTGAGCGGCGTTCGTAGGTACGGGCGCGCTCTGCGAGCAGGAGTACCCCACCATCCATTCGCAGGACGACATCCTGAATATCCGTTTCGGACAGGCCCTTGGTCTTGTCGGCCTCCTTGCCGAGTAGCGTACTGAGGAATTCCTCATTGAATGCCCTGAATTCCATCAGGAAGCCGTCGTGGTTAAGCGGCGGGATGTTCAGGTAAAAATACCCATCTGCTCTGCCCAGGTTCTTTTCCGAAAAGAAGCCTGCTGCCACCAGGCGGTCATTGAGGTGGTCATAGGTAAAGTGCACGTCGTAGGTCAGCTTGTTGGCCATGGGAACATTGTATTGCACCAGGCGCTTATCTTCCCCGTAAAAAGAGTGGATCTCGAAGTAATGAGACTCCCGCTTGGAGCGGTAATTATTCCTTTCCAGGATGAGGGTCATATTCCCATTGTTATCTACCAGTATCTGGCGGAAGTTCTGGTAGAAATTGAAGTCTTCCGGCATCAGGGAAGTCTTCCACAGCAGCTTCATGTTCTTCACATCAAAGGAGAAGGCCTTGATCATGTTCTGCTTTTCTATGTGGTAGATGAGTATCTTAGAGCGGTCATCCGATTCTACGATCTCAAATTCGGGGGTATAGAAGAGGTAGCCCAGGTCGGCAATATTGACGGAATCGATGAGGTTGGCCCCGGGGCCGAATTTATGGGCCTTAAGCTGAAGGTCGGATTTCTTCTTGTAGCTGTAAATGATGGTGAAGTCCCCTTTTCCGCTAACCGTGCCGGCCACTCTGGGTTGCCGATCGTCCAGCACCACTTCTTTTGACCAGGCTTCTTTCATCTGTTCATTAAAGGCAACTACTTCGAAGCTGTTGTTCTGGTTTCGGAAAAGCAGGGTGCGGCCGCCGAATTCGCCGATGAGGTCATAAGCGATATCGCTACGCAGCACGATGGGTTCGGAAACAGTGATCTTTTGGGTAAACACAAGTACGGGACAGAGGGCGATAAAGAGAATGATTATATTTTTTTTCATAGCTACATCGTATTTTCATCCAGACAAAAGTGAAACAGGCGGCGGCTCAGACGGTTGCATAACTTCACCTATTCGGAAAACTTTGTCGGGAAGCCTTGCAAATCAGCGTTTGCTTATGTTTTCAGAAGGTTTGAATTTTATGGTATACAATAAAAATAATCATTTCCGCCATTATGTTCGATAAGATGTTTGTCATATCGCGCCAAATGGCCCAATAATATACCGCAAAGATCAGATGAAGGCCCTCTTACAAGCCATCTCCTTTTTACTGGCCTTTTACGGCCTGGTGCTCTGTGGGCTTCACCTGCTGCAGGAGCGCTTCGTTTTTCAGCCCAGCCGGCTGGTGCAGGATTACCGCTTTTCTTTTTCCGGCAGCCAATGGGAAGAATTACAGCTCGTTTCCGGCGAGGGGATAGAGATAAACGCCCTGTATTTCCGGGCTTCCCAACCGGCAGGGGGCGTGGTGCTCTATCTGCACGGAAACCGCGGCAGCCTGCGCCGCTGGGCCAGGCACCACAGCACCTTCACCAGGCAGGGCTATAACTTTCTCATTATTGACTACCGCGGTTTTGGCAAGAGCAATGGGCGGCCCTCCGAGGAAGGGCTGTATGCAGATGCCGAAGCGGCCTACCGCTGGCTGCTGGAGCGTTATCCTGAAGAACAGGTCGTATTGTACGGCCGCTCACTGGGCACGGCTCCGGCGTCGCGGCTCGCCAGTCTTTTCCAGCCCCGCCTTGCCATTCTGGAAACCCCTTTTGACAATATGCCTAATGCCATTCGCCATTTCGTTCCCCTTCCGCTGCCCGATTGGATCTTTCGCCTGCACTTTCCCAATCAGCAGTTCCTTCTTCGGGCCAATGCTCCGGTATACATATTCGCCGGCACTCGTGACAAGGTTGTGCCTTACCACCTTTCCACCCGCCTGCGCCCCTTCCTGCCCGGCGAAGCCCATTTTATTACCATCGAAGGCGGAGGGCACCGCAACCTGTCTGCTTTTCCGGAATATCACTATCATCTGGGCCGGATACTCCGCCAATAGTTTACTAAATTTGCACCCAGTGTTTTTATAAAGCGATCATGAGCAAGAGAAATAAGCTTCAGAAATTTGCGGAGCTGCTGGCCTTCCCAAACGTCTACCAAAATTTCAACCCCCGCGAACCACAGCTGCACGGCCTCCATGCGGAGCCGGTAAGCCTCAAAGGGAAATGGGCCGAAAAGCACTTCCGGAATGGCCATCCCATCACCCTGGAACTGGCCTGTGGGCGAGGGGAATATACCCTGGCCCTGGCCCGGCAGTACCCCAACCGCAATTTTATAGGAGTGGACATCAAGGGCGCCCGCATCTGGAAGGGCGCGCGCATCGCCCTGCGGGAAGAACTGGATAATGCCGCCTTCCTGCGCACCCGTATCGAGCAGATCGCCCTCTTCTTCGAACCCGGCGAAATCAGTGAGATCTGGATCACTTTCCCCGACCCTTTTCTCCGCAAAAGCAAGGCCAACCGCCGCTTAACCGCAGCCCGCTTCCTGGATGAGTACCGAAAAGTACTGACCTCCAACGGCCTGGTACACCTGAAAACAGATGAGCCCAACCTGTACAAATTTTCCCTGGAGGTGCTCTCGCAATATGAAGGGGCCGAGATCCTCTATCAGGACGAGGACATCTACTCCAAACCACTTCCCCTGCCGGAGCTGGACATTAAGACTTATTACGAAAACATGCACCTGGAGGAAGGTAAGGCGATCAAGTATGTGAGGTTCAGCTTAAAAAGATAGACATCAGATATGAGATGCCAGAAATCAGATCCCGGCAAATGGTAGCCAATTTTAAAATCCTCAAACGTTCCAGGGTTCAGGCTTCCTGGCCCCCACCTCCACACCGAGCAACAGGCGGGCCATTCGCTCGAAAGGGGCCGGATGGCCGGAAACGTAGAACCGATGAGGGCCTGCAAGTTTTGGGCTGAGGGCCTGGCGCTCACTGAGCACACGTTCTACCTGGCGGGCAACGGCCGGAGCGGGATTGATGACGGTGGCTTCGGGGCCTACGATCTTTTCGATCAGGGGCTGTACGAAGGGGTAATGGGTACAGCCCAGCACAAAGGTATCGGCGCCTGCCTCCAGCATGGGTTCCAGGATGCTGCGCAGGAAGGCTTCCATTTCGGGGCTGTCGGTATCGCCGGCCTCGATGCGCTCTACCAGGCCCAGGCAGGGGTTTTCCAGCAGTTGCACCTCCCTGGCGAAGCGGTGCATCAGGCTGCTGTAGCGCTGGCTTTTGAAAGTGCCGGCGGTGGCCAGTATGCCTACTTTGCCGCTACGGGTAGCGCGGGCGCCGGGCTTTACAGCGGGCTCCATGCCCACGAAAGGTACTTCCGGCCATTGTCGGCGCAGATGGTTCAATGCGGCGGCCGAGGCCGTATTGCAGGCCACAACAATGAGCTTTGCCCCTTTATCCAGTAAAAATTGTGTGATCCCGGCACTGTATTGCTGAATGGTTCCAGGGGATTTGGTGCCGTAGGGAAGGCGGGCGGTATCGCCAAAGTAGAGGAGTTGCTCCTCGGGGAGTTGTTGGATAATGGCATAGGCAACCGTCAGGCCGCCTATGCCAGAATCGAATAGGCCAACAGGCTGGTTGGGAGCAGGCACCTATTGAATGCCCAGTTTTGCCTTTACGAGGCTGCTGACGTCCTGTGACTCTTCTGCGTAGAGGAGCACGTTCTGGTCGAAAATGAACTGGTAGCCATTTTCCTTGGCTACATCAGCGATGGCCTGGTTTACTTTATCGTAGATGGGGCCGAGCAGTTCTTCGCGCTTCTTCTGTACCTGCTGGACCATGTCTTGTTCAAATTTGGCGATCTCCTCCTGCTTGGCCTGCAGGCGCTGGCCTTCCTCTTCCTGCATTTTGGGAGACAGGTCGCCGGCTTCCACTTTCTTTTGTACTTCGGCATAGTCCTGCTGCAGTTTCTGCACCATGTCCTGGCCTTTCTTCTGCAGTTGCTTCTGCAGGGCTTCCAGGTTGGCATCAGCCTGCTTGACCTCCGGCATCTCCGCGAGTATAGCTGCCGAATTGACGTAGCCAAAATTTTGGGCCTGCAGGGTGCTCATCACACCAAACGCCACCAAAAAGAGGCAGCTGATCTTTATTATACGTTTCATCGTGTGTACTTATTTTTTTATAAGGTTATCAAAGGCCGAAAACGGCTGCAAAAATAGCCGTTTTCGGGCGAAGTAAAAACTAAATTCCTGATTTACTTCAACTTCTCCAGAATATCCGAGGTCTTGTCATACTGCGGATTGGAGAAAATCATGCCGGCAGAGCCCGACTTGTCGAAAATGAAATCGTAGCCGCGCTCGGTGGCGTATTCTTCAATGGCGCCATACACCTTTTCCTGTATGGGCCGCACCAGTTCCTGCCGGCGCTGGAACAGCGCGCCTTCCGGGCCGAATTTTTCTTTTTGCATTTCACGCACCTGCTTTTCGGCCTCCATG
>CAYVVK010000024.1:13045-16326 GCA_964454855.1 uncultured Phaeodactylibacter sp.
CTCCCGCTGCCGTTGGGTTTCCTCACTTAAAAGGACTTGTTCTGCCTGGTAACGGTTGTACATGCCTTTGATCTTATCGTATTCCTGGGCGATCTCCTGCCGCCAGGCCGAGGCGATCTTGTCGAGTTCCTGTTGAGCCGCCTGATATTCCTCGATGCTTTCCAGGATGGTATTGACATCGACGTAAGCGATGCGCTGAGCGTTGGCGGAAACGGCCACGAAGAGGGCCATGGAGAGCATCAGCAGTATCTTTTTCATGCTTTTGTGAATCATATGTCTTGTTATTTGGTAAATATGTAGCTCAAAATTACTGATTTCTCTTTGCTTGTCGGTTTTGGGACGCGGCTTCTTCGCGGCGGCCACGAAGGCTATCGGTAAAAAACCGGAGAAGCAACCATTGCAAATTCCTCTAAATTAACGCCTTACAAAGCAAAACTATTGACGGCCCGATGCCGGGTTTAACGATCATTTAACGGCCCTTTTCCTCATTTTAACGAAAAGACAACAAAAACATTTGTTCCGCAGGCGGTGTTAAGGCTTCAATTGTCACGGGATTGAATTACTGAATGTAAGAATGAACGAATCAAACAATCAAACAATCACCATAACTTTTTTTCGCTACACATCCTGGCGCAGCCGCTGGTGGGCTTTTCAGCAGATGGGCATGGCAGGAGCGGAGCTGGAAAAAGTGCAGGGCCTGAGCTTTGTGAAGATGCTGGGCAGCGGCGCCGGAAACGGCTTCAGCATATGGCCCAACCTGGGCGCCTACGGCCTGCTCTGCGTTTGGGAAAGCGAGGCGGCGGCTCATGATTTCTTTGAAGCACACCCCCTGTTCCGGGAATTTCAAAACCGCTGCTCCGGATGGTGGTCCACCTATATGAAAGCCGTAAAGGCACATGGAGAATGGGACGGCCGGCAGCCTTTTCCCATCAATGAAGCCTATGATGAAAAGCGGATCGTAGCAGTGCTTACCCGTGCCACCATTTATACCCACCAACTCTGGCGTTTCTGGCGCTTCGTGCCCTCCGTCAGCCGCTCTATGGATGATAAGCCCGGGCGCATCTTCTCGGTAGGCATTGGCGAGCTTCCGCTGGTACAGCAGGCCACCTTCAGCCTCTGGGAGAACAGCAATGCCATGATCAACTACGCCTACCGCAGCAAACACCACAAGGAAGTAGTGCGCCGCACCCGGGAACTGGGCTGGTATAAGGAAGAGCTATTCGCCCGCTTCCACCCCTACCGCTCTGAAGGGGAATGGAGTGGAAGCGGGACGCCCCTGGATGAATACCTGCGGGCCGGGCAAGCCGCGGAGGGCAGCTCCCGCTGAAGTGGCGGTTCAAAAACCAGCCTGAACGCCCAGCACGAAGGAAGTGGCCGGCAGGTAATCATTCAGCCGGCTAATTCCCGGGGCCAGCGGATTGGGGCGGGGAGCATTCAGCGAGACAATATATCCTCTTGCCCCCACGTCCTCCAGGGCCGGTTCAGGGTCGGCGCCGGTATAGCGGCTGGCCCAGCCATTGCGGCTGGTATCGGCGAAGACGGCTTCTTCCACCCAACTGCTGAAGCTGCCGATACGCCGGCTGCGCACCCGTGCCTCATCCGTAAATCCGGTGAGGGACATCGACTTGTCCCGGTGCCTGCCGTCGGAATAGGCCGTTCCCAGCATAAGGTTCAGCCGGGAGGCGCCGAAGGCCCGGCAATAGGTGGTAAAAAATTCATACAGGGAAAGCGACTCGTCCGTATCCGCCAGGCTGGCTCTGCCCTCCAGTCCTTCCGGCCAGATGCCTGCATTGCCCCCGAAGAGAGACTGGGGAGAATAGAAGGCCCGTTCATTCACGAACTGATCCTGGTAGGCGTAGCGCGCATGCAGGTTAAGGTTTTCACTGAGCGCATACGTCAGCAGGCTCACGGCATTGAACAGCTGCCGTTGGCCGTAGCGGCTGTTCAGGCTCACGATCGCTTGGGGGTTGTAGGCGTCAAATAGGCCATGGACTTCAAAGAAGCCCCCGAACTGGCTGGTATCCACCGGGAAGGGAGCGTCCCGGGCCAGGATCGGGGCGGTAGGATTGTAGGAAGTGGCGTAGCGGAAGGCTTCCGGAAACCCGAACTGGCTGCTGCGGCCCGAATAGGCTGCCGAAAGCTGCCAGGAAAGCTTGTCGTTCAGGAAAGTGCGGTTCAGATGAGCCCGGAGGTTGGCCTGCTCGAAGCCCGATCCGCGGAGTACACCCTCCACGCGCCGGTAATTGCCGGAGATGCGGTAATGGGTATTGGCCTGTTTTCCCTGTATGGCCAGGCCGTGGTTCTGGCTGAGCCCGTTGCGCTGTATTTCCTCCAGCCAGGCGGTGGAAGAACCGAAGTCCAGCCCCCCGCCTCCCGGAAGGTGGCGGCATCCATGACGGGAATGCCGGGGTATGGCACCACTCCGGCAAGTTGCCCGGTATAGCTGGCCGAGAATGCGCTGCTGGCCTTCGCTCCGCTTTTTGTCGTGATGAGCACCACGCCATTGGAAGCGCGTATCCCGTAAAGCGCCTGGGCGGAACCATCTTTGAGGATGGCGATGGAGCCGATACCGTTTGGGTCGAGGTTGGCGATAGAAGCGCCGGCCAGGCCATCCACCACGAACAGGGGCTGGCGTTGCGAATAGGCGGATAAGCCTCTGACCCGGATCAGGCTCCAAAGGTTGGGGTTGCCCCCCGGTTGTATACCTGGACGCCGGCCAGTTTCCCCTGAAAGAGTTGTGCCGGGCCGGAGATCAGCCCCTGATTGAAGCCAGGCTCGCGAGCCAGGGCGATGGCCGCGGTAGTTTCGGCCAATGGATAACTGCCGTAACTCGATGGAATGGCCGGCCCCGCGGTAGTGTCCGGTTCTGCCTGAACCCCCTCCTGGGCAAACAACAGGGGAAGGCCGCTGAAAAAACTAAAACAGAGCAGGACGGAGGCGGCAAAAGTGCGACGGGTTTTCCACAAAGGAGCCGAAGGGCTGCCCTGTTTGTGGAGCTGTTCATTCATAATAGAGTAATTGGCTGAAAAACAGTGCTTACCGTTGGGACTTAAAACAACTCAATTATTGTTTTCACTCTTATCAAAGAAAGGGTGTAAAAATCCAAAAACCAAATCCAATCAGCTTTTTAAGCATTGTCGCCTTTACGGTGGGCCTGATACAAAGCCGGCTGCCGCGGCGGGGGCTCTGCCGGCATAAAGCCACTACGCCTATTTTTTCCAACATAATTCCTCAACTTTGCAGCTTTTGAAAAAGGGCGGTGAACTTTCGCTGTCCGGCAT
>CAYVVK010000024.1:16336-16896 GCA_964454855.1 uncultured Phaeodactylibacter sp.
TGGAAAGAATACACCGCCTTGTTGCCGACAAACAGGCAATGGCCATTCTGATGGTGGCCTATCTGAGTTTTGTCTGGGGCACTACCTATATTGCCGTCAAGATCGCCATTCAGGCCGTTCCCATTTTTATGATGACCGGCATGCGGGAACTGCTGGCGGGTGCTCTGCTGCTGGTACTGGCCTACGCTCTGGAAAAGCCCGGAAGGTATTCCTGGCGGGTGTTGTTCCGCAACGGTATCTTCGGGCTGGGATTCTTCACCGCCACCCGCGGCATGATGGCCCTTTCCCTCGACTTTATCGCATCGGGCCTGGTGGCGCTCATCTATTCCCTGATCCCGGTATATGTGCTTTTCCTGAACGCCTTCACCGGCCAGTTTTTCATCAACCGGCAGATCATCTGGGGCATGGCGCTGGGCGCACTGGGTATGGTTATGGTCTTTCACGAAAGCCTGAGCGACATATTCAGCATAGGCCATATGATAGGAATTGGCGTAGCCTTTCTGGGCTCTTTCAGCTGGGCGGGTACCAGCGTGCTGGTTTCGGGCAGGCAGGAGAGCATG
>CAYVVK010000024.1:16906-21625 GCA_964454855.1 uncultured Phaeodactylibacter sp.
CGCCGCTGTTGCGTTCGGCCGTACAACTGCTGTTTGGTTCCGCCGGCCTGTGGGCCATCAGCCTGGCCAGCGGGGAGGCTGTAGATCTTACCGGAGTAGAATGGAGGGCCATTCTGGCCATTGTGTATCTGGCCCTCTTCGGTTCGGTGGCCGCTTTTCTGGCCTTTATGTTTGCGATCAAGCACCTGCCCGTGGCCCGGGCTACACTCTATGCCTACATCAATCCTTTTGTAACGCTGATACTGGGCTGGCTAATCCTCAGCGAGCCCATCAGCCCGGAATTGGTAGGGAGCTTCTCCATCACCCTGGCTGGGGTGTACCTAGTGAATCGCGGCTATCAGCAGGAGAAAAAAGCCTGAGCAGGCAGAAATTTGGAGAGGCTTCGTTCACGAGTATTCATAGCCATTCCAGGTGTTGCCGGGTGAGTTCACCTGTGGTATCGCCGGTATTGAGGGTGCCCGCCGGCTCGAAGAGCATGACCGACACTTCTTCCTCCGCCACCGGCCGGTGCTCTACTCCCCTCGGCACGATGAGGAACTCGCCTGCTTTCAGCCGTACGGTTTTGTCGCGGAACTGCATGTCGAACTCGCCCGAGAGGACGAAAAACATCTCGTCTTCTTTCTCGTGCTTATGCCAGACGAACTCACCCTGCAATTTGGCCAGTTTGACGTGCTGCCCATTAAGTTCCCCTACAATTCGCGGGTTCCAGTGATCGGAGAACCGGGAGAGCTTTTCTGCGATATTGACCTTTTCCATTTTCTGAATTTATAAAGATTTAGTGCTGATTTTGTGTACCAGTTCCAGGCCGATGCCGCTGATGAACAAGCGGTATTTGCGGTTGGAAAGCAGGCGCTGGGCCCAGCCTACCGGGCCGCCGTCGGCCAGGTCGGGCTGCCGGCCATTAGTGTTCAGGAATATCTTGAACTGGATCAAATCGTAGTATTCATGGCCGTAGTCTTCCCGAAATTCATGGGGCCGGCTGTGCCAGAGGCCGGCTTTATAATCCATCATCTTTTCCCGGAAAGCTTCCGAGCCATTTTTAAGGTAGAAACGGATGAGCAGGTTTTCTGCTCCAAACTGTTCTGAAAGCAGGTTATGGCATATTGTAAGGTGCTCGTTCAGCTGGTTCAGTTCAAAGCTGTAGTTCCCCCTGTCGCGGCCGCCGGACGCCAGGCAGAACACGGAGAAGTGGGCGGTGAAACTGGGGTTGTCGAAGGCCTGCCCGCGTACGTGCCGGTGTGCGGCGGCATAGCGGAAAACGGCATTTTTGTCTTTAGATTTGCTGGTGTCTTCCGCAATTTTGAGCGCCAGCACATTGGTGGCGTCCGATACTACCTCCGTACCTCTCAGCGCGCTCAGCACATTGTTCTGGTCGACATGGCCGATGGCCGAGCAGGTACCCAGGGGCGCCAGTGGAGACAGGGTGATCGGCTGGAATTGCCGCTCGCTGGCGTACCGCAGCCAGTCCAGTTCCGTTTGGCGGATGCACAGTGTATCGACTTCGGCGGGCCTGACGAAGCGGTTGGCACAGAATTGCCGCAACAGGCGGGCGGGGCTTTCCTCTGCTGCCTTCCGGCGGAAAAGTTCGAGTAAAAAGGAGTTCAGTTCGGACAGCGAAAGCTTTCGGGCCATGCGGCTCAAAAGGGAATCTGCTTCCAGCTTTTGGTGTATTTTTTCGATGATCTTTCCCATAATTAAAGAGCCATTTTCATATCATAAAGGCCGAAGCCTTTTCCCCAGAAGTTTTTGCTGCCTCTTCCGGAGCGAAGTAATCGGGAATATTAAGGTGAAGCAAGGCAACTACCCTTGCCTTGTCTTTCTGTTGATAGGGCCTTATCATATCGGGTGATTTTTGGATTGATTCACGCCTTCTCCACGGCCTCAAAAAACTGTTCCAGTTTGCCGGGGTCGAGCCGGCCGTTGGTGCGCACGCCGCTGCAGAGGTCCAGGCCGTAGGGCTGTACCTGGGCGATGGCGCGTTGTACGTTTTCAGCCTTCAGGCCGCCGGCCAGGAAAACCGGCGCCCCGGCCTGCTCCACGATCTTCCGGCTTAATGCCCAATTGTGCACCCGGCCTGTCCCGCCCAGTTCTTTGACGGCCAGCGTAGGGTTGCCACTGTCCAGCAGCAGGGCGTCCACCTGTTCGGAAAGACGCAGGGCCTCATCTACCGATCTTTCATTGATCACGTGGATCACCTGAACGAGCTTAACGGCAGGCAAAGCGGCCCGGATATCGGCATAGCTGCCCTCCGCCAGTTCATCGACGAGCTGAATGGTGTTGGTTTGCACCCGCTGCTGATGGGCGATGACCTGCGCAGCACTCTCTTCGCTGGTGAGTAAAAAAGTAGCGATGGGCGGGGGCACCGTACGGGCGATATCCAGGATGAGTTCATCGCTGATGACGCCCGGGCCGCTGGGCATGTTTCCTACCAACCCCAGGGCGGAGGCGCCGTGCCGAATGGCCATTGCGGCTTCTGCCCGGCTGCTGATGCAGCAGACTTTGACCCGTGGTGTTGTCTTTCTCTTCATATCACGCCAATCTATGATTTTTTCAGAAGCTGTTCGGCCGCTTCTCCCTCAACGGCTCAGTTATTGAGCTGATGGTAGGATTATTTTATCGGAACATACAGCAGGTAGGGGTTTTTAGTTCCTCACGAACAGCCATTTCACAGCATGATAAAGCCCAAGGCCTATATAGCCCAATAGGCCAGGCTTCTTCTTTTCTTTCAGTTCAATAGTGATGGTAGAGTATTCGGCGAGATGATCGATGCGGTTCATCCGGCCCTTGAGCAAGTCGATGGTTTCGTTCAGCCGCTCGAGTTCTTTTTCAACCTTCAGGATTTCCTCCACGGTTTGGGCCTTGTTGAGCAGCTCCAGGTATCTGTCTCTGGCCTTTTGTGCATTTTCCAGGCGGATCTGGTAGTCCAGGTATTCTTCAGTGACGTCCTGGCCGAGCATACTTCTGCGCTGTACTTTTCCCAATGTGGCAATATCAGTGATAGCGGCTTCCAGCATTCCACTTTCCACCCGGATGACTGAGCGGTAGGTGCCAAGCTCATTAACGTAGCCCTTGTACTTTTCAGCGATCTGCTCGATGGCCCGGTTGGCGGTGTCTGGGTGCTCTACTACGAGCAGAAGATAGGCGGAGAAGAGCACTTTCCTGTCCGTTTGAGATTGATTCGGCCGGGCCTTTCCCGGCCCGCCTTCTGCAGTACCTACGAGTATCTCATCGGGGCCGGCGGGATAAGCTTCCGCCCGGTTTCTGGAGGAGGAGCAGCTGAGGGCCAACACGGACAGGGCGATGAAGAGTAGAACGGTGCGCATCAATGGGTAGCGTTTCAGGGTAATTTACGGAATTATCCGGAAGTAATGATACATAAAAAACGGGCCATTCCGGGATTTCACCGGAATGGCCCATCTGATTCACTCAGTATGGTTTTCCTTACCGCACGATCACAAATTTCTTGCTGATCCGCTGGCCTTTCCACACCAGGTGGAAAGAATACACGCCTGCGGGCAGCAGGCTGACGTCCAGTTCAGTTTGCTGCGAGCCTTTGTCGAGGCTCAACTGCTGTGCCTGTACCACTTTACCGTTGACATCCACCGCCATCATCTGAGCGGTGGCGGCAGCCGGCATCTCGAACTGCACCACGAGCCAGTTGTTGGCCGGGTTCGGGAAGAGGTGCAGGCCGGCGCGTTCCAGGGCAGCGATTTCCGGCTTCCCATTCAAACCGCCCGGATTAGTAGGCGCAACCAGCCCGGCCGGTTGACAAGAGGTTACTTCCGAAAGGTCTACGCTAAGCGTACCGGGAGCGCTGCCGTCGTAACCATCCGCCAGAGAGACGGTAATGGAAAGCACCTCACCCGGAAGGCTGACCGTAACGCTGCTCGTACCGGAGCCGCTGAAGGAACCATAAGACTGGCTCTGGCCTGAACCGTCTACATAATCTACCGATACCACATCGATGTACCGATTGTTGGGGTTGCCATTCTCCCTTGCACCGATGTCGGAAATACTAAAAGACACATCGGTGTGTACACTACTGTACGACAAGCTCGTAGAGCTGGAGCCCGAACCACTATGGGTGAGCGGGTTGGTGGAAAAGTTGTCCGTAGACGTAGTGCAATCACCATCGGTATCACAACCATCGGGAATGCCGTCGCCATCGCTGTCGACATTATCGTCGAAGCCGGGGCATACATCCACCGAGTCACAGACGCCGTCGCCGTCGCTGTCGGGGCAGCTTCCGCCTGTATCGCAGGAAGAGACGCTGCTCAGGCTGACGCTCATCGTGGCCGAGGAATTCCCGTCATAGCCATCTGACAGAGTGACGGTAACAGACAACACATCACCGGGAAGATTGACGGCAACACTGCTCACGCTGGCGCCGCTGAAAGTACCATAAGCCTGGCTTTGGCCTGCGCCATCAACATAATCTATGCTTACAAGCTCCGTGTAGCGATTATTGGGCGGGCCACCGGTTTGAGCGCCGAGATTGGAGATCGTGAAGGATACTTCCTGCTGAGCGCTACCGTAGGCCAGAGTTGTGGAACTGGAGCCCGGGCCGCTATGCGTGAGTGGGTTTGTGGGGAAGCTGTTCGTCACCGGCGTACAATCGTTATTATCGCAACCATCGGGTATGCCGTCGCCGTCGCTGTCGGCGCTGTCATCGAAGCCGGGGCAGGCGTCGTCGGCATCGCAGACGCCGTCGCCGTCGCT
>CAYVVK010000025.1:0-16624 GCA_964454855.1 uncultured Phaeodactylibacter sp.
AGAGCCGCCCCGCTGATGATGGCCGTGCCGTGCTGGTCGTCGTGCATGACCGGGATGTTGAGCTCCTTTTTGAGGCGCTCTTCGATTTCGAAGCAGTCGGGCGCGGAAATGTCCTCCAGGTTGACCCCCCCGAAGGTCGGCTCCAGGATCTTGACGGTGCGGACGATCTCGTCCACGTCCTTGGTATTGAGCTCCAGGTCGAAGCAGTCGATGTCGGCGTATATCTTGAAGAGCAGGCCCTTGCCCTCCATGACCGGCTTGCTGGCCTCCGGGCCGATGTCGCCCAGGCCGAGCACGGCGGTGCCGTTGCTGATGACCGCCACGAGGTTGCCCTTGGCGGTGTATTTGAAGACGTCGTTGACGTCCTTCTCGATGGCCAGGCAGGGTTCGGCCACGCCCGGCGAGTAGGCCAGGGAGAGGTCTCGCTGGTTAGAGGTTTCTTTGGTGGGGATGACTTCGATCTTGCCGGGCCGCTCCTTGGCGTGGTAGTGGAGGGCCGCTTCTTTCAGGGAGTTCGTATCCATGGTCTGTTGCTGGTTTTATTGGCTATTTGCGTAAAACCGGAAAGATCGGATAAAGATGGGAGGTAGGGAAATGTGGAGGGGGAAAATTTGGGGTTTGGCCTATGGGGTTGAATGTTATGCCATTTGATTGCTCTCCCCTTGAGCCACCACATGTACAATTCCGGACATTTCATGAGCACTCATGCGCTTATTGTTCGTGGAGTGCCCCGTTTTCCCATTCCTTGCTCTCCTTGCTTTCTTTTTTGCTCCCTCTCAGGATACAGTTACAGCCGCGCCGGATTCGGTAGAACCTGATCATTTGAACTTGATAAGGGCCCGCCATCCCGGCATCTTTGCAGCGAACAAAATTTTTTCACCCAAAATCAATTCAAATGAAAAAGTTCGTAATTGAAAGAGAGATTCCCGGCCTCGGCAAAATGACGGCCGAAGAATTACAGGCCATTGCCCAAAGCTCCTGTGAGGTAGTCAATGGCCTCAATAAACCCTACCATTGGGTACAAAGCTTCGTTACCGCCGACAAGATGTACTGCATCCACATCGCCCCGGATGCGGCCACGGTCCTGGAACACGCCCGGCGCGGAGGTTTCCCCGCCGACCGCGTGGAAGAAGTGTCCGGTACGATTGACCCTACTACAAGTTCATGATTTGCCGGGTTTCCTTTCCGGAAACCGGCCTGGATTTTTAAAAAGAGCTTGCAACAGGACGGCTTGCCGATTTCTGTTGCGGCTTTTTTTTAGGCGATAAACTTCAACAGCCCCGGCCGGCGGCTTTTCGTTACCGGCACTTTCATGCCGTTTGACATGATGAGATACCCCCCTTCCCCCCGGACGAACTCCTTAATGTGATGGAGGTTGGCCAGGTAGGAATAATGGGGGCGGTAGAAACCGAAGGGCTGCAGGGCCAGCTCAAAATCCTTGAGCGTTCTGGAGATCAGCTTCTTACGGCCGCTCTCGAGAAATACCATGGTTCTGGAAGGACAAAGGAATCTCCTGCCCGGTGAGAAGCATCGTGGCCAACGGTAGTAACGCCATGGCTGAAAAGGCCTTTACAGGAATCCCGGTAATCAATAGGCAGCGTTTTGTGAAGAATTCCGTTGCTGTCCGATATAAATTCCTCTGCGCGCCCGAAAAAATCAAATGGACTTTAGTAATCCGCCCTTTTTATTGAGTGAATGGCCTTTCCCTTGCCTTTCCAGCAATGGCATCAACTCCTCCAGCCGGCGCAGGGCATGATCATAGCCGGCCAGGTAGATCTCATCAATCCTTTTGGTATCGAATATGCCGTATTGATGAAGCTCCACCGGGGCGAATACCAACTCGCACAGCTGGAATTTCTGCAGCGAGGCCGCCAGGAAGCTCAGGTCGCTGGCCCGGCTGAGTAACTGCAGGGTGCTTGTCAACTCGCCTTTGTTAAGGGCTTTCTTCATCGAGACGAAGCTGCCCAGCAGAATGTCACACTGGCCCGTAAGGGGTTCCACCGGGAAGTTGTTCATCGTCCCGCCGTCAATGTACCAGCGGCCATCGATCTCCACCGGTGTGAACACCCCGGGGATGGCCGCCGAAGCAAGAATGGGGCGCAGCAGTTCTCCGGAAGAGAAAAAATGGGCCTCTCCGTTCAGCACATCGGTCACGCAGATGTGCAACCTCTTGCTTAGGGATTCGAAAGTATGCCCTTTCAGCCACGGCTCGAACAGCTCATAGTACCTTTCGGAATCCAGGAAACCAGGCTTGTGACGAGAAAAATGCCGCCACTGAAAGATATTGCCGGCATTAGCCCTGAAGAACTCCAGGATCTCTTCCGGTGAATAGCCGGCGGCGTATAAGGCTCCTGCCATCGCTCCGGCGCTGCTTCCGGATAACTGGCTAGGCTCCACGCCTGCTTCTTCCAATGCTTTTAAGACGCCGGCATGCGCGGCGCCTCGTACCCCGCCGCCTGATAGCGCCAACCCTATTTCCAGTCTGTTTTCTGATCTATTGTTTTTCATAACTCTACTACCAATGGTTTCTGACAGGCTTCACAAGTATTACGCCTACCCTGCCCGTCTGGTTTTCTGCCGTAACTATTCAGCATGGGGTTAAAAGTAACCCTAAAGCAAAATTTTGTAGGCTTTTTGCCGCTGGAACCCCTTCTCGCCTGCCTGCCCGCGAGGCCCCGGCTGAGCAGGCAGGTTCCCCTTGCCCCTACGGGCCCGTACCGGGGAAGGGGAAGGTTGGCTTACAAAATTTTGATTTAGGAGGCAAATCACCATGATGCTGAATAGTTACTTTCTGCCTATCTGTACTTGTCAATAAAAAGGCGATAACAACTCAAAGTGACAATGATGAAAATCATCAGCCGGCACGCCGGGGCCGGCAAAGTGCTCATCCAGCTGATCATCCACCGCTCCAACCTCACCCTCATCGTGGAAGATAATGGCAAAGGGTTCCAGCTGGAAGAGGCCCTGCAGGCCCCTTCCCTCGGCCTGAAGAACATTCAGGCGCGGGTGGATTACCTCAACGGCCAGCTTAACATCGACAGTGTGCCGGGCGAAGGGACGGCCATTACCATCGAGCTGCCCTCCTTTTCGCAGGGCTGGCTTTTGGCCCTGCTTTCAAACTTTTTCTTCCTTTCCGCCCTTTTCTTTATATCTGTTTTTTACCTTCATCCCGAACCAGAAAAGCTTTCCTATGAGCACCGTTCTCGACCTCGTTGGCAATACCCCCCTGGTAGAGCTGGAAACCATCATTAAAAAGCCAAATGTGCGCGTCTTCGGCAAGCTGGAAGGGCAAAACCCCGGCGGCAGCGTCAAAGACCGCGCCGCCTACGGCATGATCAAAGGGGCGCTGGGCCGTGGCGAGCTCAAATCCGGCATGCGCCTCATCGAGGCCACCAGCGGCAATACGGGCATTGCGCTGGCCATGATCGCCCGAAAGTTCGGCGTAGGCATCACCCTGCTTATGCCCGACAACGCAACCGCTGAGCGGGCCCAGGCCATGCGCGCCTACGGCGCCGAAGTCATCCTGACGCCCGGCGACAAGGGCGGCATCGAATACTCCCGCCAGCTGGCCGACGAGATGGTGGCCGAAGGCGGCTACCTCATGCTCAACCAGTTCGCCAACCCCGACAACTGGGGCATGCACTACCGCAGCACCGGCCCTGAAGTGTGGCGCGACACCCAGGGCAAGGTCACCCACTTCGTTTCCTCCATGGGCACTACCGGCACCATCATGGGCACCTCCCGCTACCTGAAAGAACAGAACCCGGCCGTGCAGATCGTCGGCGTACAGCCCACCGACGGCTCCAGCATTCCCGGCATCCGCCGCTGGTCGCCCGAATACCTGCCTAAGATCTTCGAACCGGAACGGGTAGACCGCATCATCGATGTCTCCCAGGATGAGGCTACCCACATGATGCAGCGCCTGGCCAGGGAGGAAGCTATTTTCGGCGGCATGAGCAGCGGGGGCGCCTGCGCGGCGGCAGTTAAGCTGGCGGAGGAACTGGAGGAAGGCGTGGTCGTGTTCATTGTTTGTGACCGGGGGGACCGGTACTTGTCTAGTGGTATTTTTGAGTGAACCTTTGTTGTTTCAAGCCCGAAAAAATGTTAAATTAGAAGCAAAAATCATGGCCAGCGGAATAGTTGAGAAAATATTGGAAATGCCTGACGCCCCAAAATTGGTAGCGGAACTGGATAAGGCACTGAAGGAAGAAAGGCGCAGGCGAGAGCTTTTTTATGAAGAGGTAACCGATCAGGAAAAAGCCGAGTTCATCAATGGTGAGATCATCATACATTCTCCGGTGAAAAAATTGCACAATGATGTCAGTAAAAAAATCGGGCGACTCATAGATGTTTACGTCGACAAACACAATCTTGGTTTTGTGGGTATAGAAAAAGTAATGACTGCATTCAGTAGAAATGATTACGAGCCCGATGTTTGCTTTTTCAAGAAAGAAAGGTCTAAGAACTTCCGAAAAGAACAAAGCAAATTCCCCGTCCCTGATTTTGTTGTAGAGGTACTTTCAAAAAGTACTGAAGGGCGTGACCGTGGCATTAAATTTGAAGATTATCAGGGCCAGGGCGTTAAGGAATATTGGATCATTGACCCCTTTGAAGAGACTATTGAACAGTACCTTCTGAAAGAGGAAAAATACGAGTTAAAATTAAAATCGAACAGTGGAGAAGTGAGAAGTGCTGTCATCGAAGATTTTAATGTCCCCATTCGGGCTATTTTCGATAAGGCAGCAAACCTGGAAATGCTGCAGCAGATATTGTTAGGATGAATAAGCCCCCTACTACCAGAAGTATCCCACCGACAACTGCAGCGACCGGTTCCGCATATAGACCACCCCGCTGACACCCGTGTCCTCATCCGTAAAAGCCCCCTCTCCTACCCGGACGGTGCCAATGATGTAGCGCAGGCTGGCTAAAAAGGATTCCGAGATGTGGAAAGAAGCGCCGGCCAGCCAGCCCAGGTCGGCCCGTTCCGTAAAGAGTTCTTCCTGAGCGCTGCTGAGCAGGTAGCTGCCTTCCACGCCCAGGTCTACCGACCAGCGCTCCGCCGGGACCAGGCGGATGTAGAAGGGAAGGTTTAGATAATACAGTTCCGTTTTGACGTCAAAGCGGGCGGGGCGCTCAAAGGGGTAGGTGGCCCAGGTGCCGCCTTTTTGGGACGCCAGCAGCTCTGCTCCCACAACCAGATGCTCACCGAATGCCTGTTCCGCCAGCAGGCCCGCCTGGAAGCCATAGGTTTGGCGGAGGCGAATGTCGCCGAACTGGCTGGGGATTCTGGTGACCAGCAGGTGGGAAATATTAGGGCCGGCCTTAAAGCCAAATTGGGTTTTCTGCTGTGCCTGCAGGCCGGCGGTGGCAAGGGCACAGATTAAAAAAGCCAGTAGTAAGCGCTTCATCTTCTCGGTTTTTGAAATGGCCTATCCGGCGGAAAGCTTCCATCGGGCTGGAGCGGGCCGGCTTGCTGGAAAGCCCGGCCCGCTCTTCGAAAAACGGAAATACAGAAGCGGCATTTTACGGGCGCTCTTTCTTAACACACCCCTGGTGGGATCCTTTGCCTGCGGTCAATCTTTTTGACATAGGCGTATTGCCTTTTGAAGCGGCCTTTCAGGCCCGCTGTTTCCCTTGGCTGGCGGTGAAGCGGCAAACCTCTTTGAGCCTCCCTACTCTATCCAAATAATTTACTGCCGGTAAAATTCACAGGGCCCTTCCTCCGCTCTCCGGGCCTGAAGAATCTGCTTCTTCCATTTTAAAAAGGTTCTTAAAGCGCAGGCGGCGGCGGTATGGATACACATCGAAGATCTCTCCGTCCTTTAACCGCTGTTGTACGTTGCGCCAGAAGGTTACATCGTAGAGGTCGCCGTGCAGCTTATAGAAGATCTCCCGGATGTCCTGCCGGCCGATGAGGAAGCGCGGGAATTCTTCGGGGAACACATCATTGGGCCCTACGGAGTACCAGGGCTCCGAGGAAAGCTCATCGTAGTAGTCGCGCGGTTCTGGAATGCGGCGGAAGTTGTAATCCGTCAGGAAGCCGATCTCGTCGTAATCGTAGAAGACCACGCGCTTGAGGCGGGTGACGCCGAAGTTTTTCAGCAGCATGTCTCCCGGGAAGATATTGACCGCCGCCAGCTGCTTGATGGCGTTGCCGTACTCGTCGATGACCTCCTCTGCCTGCCCGGGCGTGGCCGCCTCCAGGTAGAGGTTGAGCGGTATCATCTTCTTTTCGATGTACAAGTGTTTGATCTCAATGAGTTCATCGCTGAGCTTTATCTTTGAAGGAGCCTCCTCCAGCAGCTCGTCCAGCAGTTCCTGGGAAAAACGTTCGCGGGGAAAGACGAAGTTCTCGAACATGTGGCTGTCCGCCATGCGCCCCACCCGGTCGTGAAAGAAAACGAGCTCGTATTTTTCCTTGACCTCTTTTTCCGTCACCTTCTTGGGAGCGGCGAAGCGGTCTTTGATCACTTTGAAGACCATGTTGTAGGAGCCCAGGGTGAATACGCTCATGACCATGCCCTTGATACCCGGAGCAGTGACGAATTTGTCCAGCGACCTGTCCATATGGCGCAGAAAATCGCGGTACATCACCGTCTTGCCGTGCTTCTCAAAGCCCAGGGAGTTGTATAGTTCTCCCATGCTTTTGGTGGGCAGGAAAGAGAGCAGGAAGTCGACCATCTCGCTGACGATGTCCACATCCACCAGAAAGTAAGAACGGTTGTAACTGAAAATGGAGCTGACGTCGTTGTAGTTCAGCAGCAGGGCATCCACAAAGATGCCCTTTTCTTCGTGCAGCAGGGGCAGGATGAAGGGGTATACCTTTTCCTCGATCATCAGCCGGCCGACGATATAGGCGCCTTTGTTGCGAAAGAAAATGGACTTGAGCATCTCCAGGCGGGCATTGCGGGGAAAGTTCCCGTCGCGCTGCAGCTTTTTATTGAGAATGGCCGTAATGCGCGCGATGTCCCTTTCCATATCTTCCCAGGGGGCATCGAAGGTGTAAAAGGAAAACAGCTGCCGGACGACATGCTCGATGGGTTTTACCAGAAAAAAGGCCTGATAGATGGGCACGGCGGAGCGGAACTCCCGGTAGGTGCCGGTGGCGTGCACGAACATCAGGTCTTCATCCACGCTCAGGCCCTTATGGCTGTGCCGGAAGACGGAATTGTAGAAGGTCTCGGCAATATTCCGGGTATTGAAGTTGGTGATCTCCTCCAGGTAATTCTCCTTGATGCGTTTCCAGGTATCGCGGTCGCGCGCGCGGCCGCCCAGGAAGGCCAGGACCTTGTCCGTGGTCTTGCCCACCTGATTGCGGTAGAGGGTGAGGCGTTCGCGGGAGTCCGCCTGAATACCGTGCCAGTCGCGGCACTCAAAGCGGATCTGCGCCCGCTTGGTGATGCGCTTGTGCTGGTGGTAGTATTTCAGGTAGGCCCCCAATATCAGGTGGGCGGCATCATACGGCAATAGTTTCTCAAACATGAAACGGACATTTTTGTGATCAAAAGGCCAGGGCCGGGAGAATTTGGGGTTTTCTTCAATCCTCGCCCAACCCCCATGCATTACAGCCTAAATCCCATACTACTCATTCATGACCAGGCCCTTCCTGATCGCCGTGGCTATGACCCTATTCTCCGGATTCGCTTTGCCCGGCGGCCTTGCTTTCCCTTACCTTTTCGGTAATGTCTTTACTTTCCGACAGGGCGGTGAACCAGCTGGCCAGGCGTTCCCGCTGGGCATCGCTCAGGCGGGCCTCCGGGTGCAGGGGCGGATAGGTGCTGATGGGCATGTGCCCTTCTTCTACTTCTTCCGCAGCCTCTTCGGCCTTATGGGCTTTTTTCTCCGCATCATAGGTTCCCCATTCCGAAAGGTTGAAATGCTCACGCCCCTCTTCGATATGGCCGGCGATCCACCAGGATACCGGAGCCACACTGGTATACCAGGGGTATTTCGTTTCGTGGCTGTGGCAGTCGTAGCAGGCGTCCTTCAGCAGTTTGGTAATGTCTTCGGGCGGCGATACGATATTGACGAAGTTCTGCTCGGCTACTACCGGCGGATTTTCCTTGTCGATCTGGAAAAACTGAATGATCACGAAAATGCCCAGCAGGGCAAGCAGTACAATCCTTAGCGTCTTTGACATGGCCTGATGTTTCGGTTAATGATTAATCTTTTTAGGTTTGGGGTTTAATGATGGTGCCCTCCCCCTTCCTCACCTTTCTTCGTCTGCGCCATCAGGTAGAAAGCTCCTTCGGTAGCGATCTGCGCATTGGGCGGCAGCCCATCCAGGGGGGTCACTTCCACATAACCCACATCACTGGCTCCGGTAAGCACCTGCACTTTCCGGAAGTGCACCTCATCTTCATGCTTTTCATGCACCACAAAGATATAGTACAGCCCCTTATCCGTGGTGATGGCCTCTTCGGGCAGGCAATCCACCAGGGCATCCTCGAGGACGATCCGGGCTTCGACGTACATGCCCGGCAGGAGGTTGCCCCGGGCGTTATCGATCTCAGCATGCACCCGCACCGCCCGTTCTTCCGTTTCCAGGGCCTTGCCGATGGCAAATATACGGGCTTCCATCATTTCCTGAGGATTGCTTTGCAAAATGAACTTGATGTGCTGCCCCTCATACAGGTGCTTGATGTCCTTTTCGAAGACCATGAGGTCGATATGGATGTGGTGGTTGTCCACGATCTCAAAAACCTGATCCTGCGGGCCGGCGTATTGCCCGGTATTGGCCATGATATTGCGCACATAGCCGTTGATGGGCGCGCGCAGGGGCAGGCTGCCGGTAAGGGCCTGGCCTTCCTCAGGCAGGGGGATGTCCAGCATCTTCAGCTTGGCTTCCAGGCCGTGCAGCCTGGCCCTTGCTTCCTCGCGCTCGGAAGTGACGCGCTCAAATTCCTTGCGGGCACCGATGTCTTCTTTCAACAGCTCCTGCTGCCGCCGGTATTCCTTATCCAGGAAGGTGAGCCGTGCCTTATACACCAGGTAATCTTCCTGCATCTGGATGAAGTCGGGGTTCTGTAAAGTGGCCAGCACAGCTCCCTTTTTCACGTACTGCCCGGGGCGAATGTGTATTTGTTTAATGATGCCCCCCGTTACCGGGCTGACATCGGCCTTGTTCTGTGGCGGCAGCTCCAGCTGGCCGTTCACTTTCAGGGTAGCCGTCAGGTTTTTCTTTTCCACCGGGCTGGTTTTCAGGCCGATCTTTTCCATTTGCACAGTGGTCAGGCTGGCCTCTTCCATTTCCTCTTCAGCAGCGGCCTCTTCGTGCGGATGGCCATCCCCGGCAGCCTGTTGTACCTTCTGCTGGCAGGCAGGGAGTAAGGCCATTAAAAGAATAAATGCGGTTATTTTATTTGTGATCTGCATGGTTTCAATTTGTTTTAATAAATAGGCTCACTCACCTCCGCCCACTAAGGAATTCCAGTTCCAGTTTCAGCAGGTTATAGCGTTGCAAGGCTTCCAGGTAGCGCTGCCTGGTATTCAGTGCCTGTTCCAGGTTGCGCAGATAGTCCTGATATTCCACTGCGCCCTGGGAGTAGGCCTTTCGGGTGGCGTCGATCTGGTCCTGTGCCAGGGGCAGCATCTCCTGGCGGATATAGTCCAGCGCCGCCTGTTCCTTCTGCAGGCTGCTCAGCAGTCGCCGGCGTTCGTTATCCAGCTGCAGGCGGGCGGCTTCCATCTCTGTTTTCCGGATCTCAGCCTGCACTTCTGCGCCCTCTATTCGTGCGCGGACAGCCTTTTGCCCCAGCGGGATGCTCAACCCCATCTGGTAGCCGAAAAAGGGAGAATCCCCGTCGATCATTTGCAACAGCCCCCCCGTCATAATCTGCGGCAATAGATTATTGCGCTGCACTTCCACCTGCGCTTCCGCCAGGTTGAGCTGTTGTTGTTGCAGTAAGAGGAGGGGGTGCCCGCTGTTGACAAACCAGTTGAGGTAGCCGCCGGGGTCCGGCAGGCGCTGCCCGGCCACTTCATAGGCCGTATCGGAATACATCCAGTTGTTGAAGATGGTGAGGGCGATCTCGTAGTCCTGGCTTATCTGTTGCTGCTGCAGGCTGGCCTCCTGCTGCTTACCCTGAGCGGAGAGCACGGGGATCTTTCCCGTTTCTCCCAGGTCGAAGCGCAGCTGTGCCAGTTCCACCAGTTCGGTGAACAACTCCACCCGCTGGCGGGCCAGCGCCTGCTGTTCCCGCACATAGAGTATCTGATAATAGGCCCGGGCCACATTCTGGCGCAGGCCCAGCTTTGTCATTTCCAGCTGGGCATTGCCCACCAATACCTGCTGTTGCCGGGCACTTTCACGCCGGTTTTTCGTACCCGGCCAATTGAAGTTCTGGTTAAACCCCAGAGAATGAATTCCCTCTGCCGTCCCGGGATTGACCTCTTCCCCGGAGATAAAAACGTTGGTGTTGGGCCGGGCCGCGGCGGAATTGATGAGTGCCCGCTGCTGTTCGATAAACTGCCGGTCGCGCTTCAGCAACGGGTAATTGCGGCTGGCCACCTCCATGGCCTCGTCCAGCGTTACCGGAATGGGCTGCGCCGGCAGCAAGGCAGGCGCCAGCAAAAGGGCGATTATCGCTGCGGCCTTGCCCGGACGAAAGCGGAAGCGTTGTTCCGAGTAATAGTAAAGTATGGGCAGGATGACCAGCGTCAGGAAAGTAGCCGTGATCAGGCCGCCAATGACCACTGTGGCCAGGGGCTGCTGCACCTCGGCGCCCGCAGTAGTGGAAGTCGCCATGGGCAAAAAGCCCAGAGAGGCCACCGAAGCGGTCATGATCACCGGCCGCAGCCGGATACGCGTGCCTTTGTAAATGCGTTCCAGGACATTCTCCACTCCCTCTTCCTTCAAATCATTGAACTGGGCGATCAGCACGATACCATTGAGCACCGCCACCCCGAAAAGGGCGATAAAGCCGACCCCTGCAGAAATGCTGAAAGGCATATCCCGCAGATACAGGGCCCAGATGCCGCCAATAGCGGAAAGGGGAATAGCCGTGAAGATGAGCAATGCCTGCAGGGTGGAGCCGAAGGTCAGGTACAGCAAAATGAAAATGAGTGCAAGGGCAACGGGCACAGCCAGCATCAGGCGTGACCGGGCACGCTGCAGGTTCTCGAACTGGCCTCCGTACTCCACATAATAGGCAGGCGGCAGGCCGAGGCCTTCCTGCAGGCGCAGCTGTATCTCATTCACCAGGCTTTCCACATCGCGCATGCGGGCGTTGACGCCAATGACAATACGGCGCTTCGTATTGTCGCGGGATATCTGCGCCGGGCCTTCCTCGTAGTGTACATGCGCCACCTCCTGAAGAGGGATCTGGCTGCCGTTGGGCAGAGGGATATAAAGGTTTTTCAGATGGCTGATATCATCCCGGTAGGCCTCCTCCAAACGGAGCACCAGCCCGAAGCGGCGCTCTCCTTCGTAAATAAAACCCGCTCTCTCTCCGGCAAAGCTGGTGCGGATGGTGCGGTTGACCACCTCCACGTCCAGGCCGTATTTGGCCAGTTTGGCGCGTTCGTAATGCACGGCCATCTGCTGCAGGCCCGATACGGGTTCCACCTGAATGTCGCCCACTCCTTCGATGCCACTAATGATGGCCTCGGCTTCCCTGGCCTTTTTCTGGAGCAGGCCCAGATCCTCGCCGAATATCTTAATGGCGATATCCTGGCGCACGCCGGTCATCAGTTCATTGAAGCGCATCTGGATGGGCTGGGTGAATTCGTACATAACTCCGGGAAATTGATTCATTTTGGCTTCCATTTTTTCAAACATTTCCTCCCGGCTGCCGGCACTTACCCATTCGTCCTTGGGTTTCATGATCACGTAAATGTCTCCGGCTTCGAGCGGCATAATGTCCGTGGGTATCTCCGCCGTCCCGATCTTGGTAACGACTTTCTCCACTTCGGGAAAATTATCGAGCAGGATGCGCTGCAGCTTGGCGGAGACTTCCACCCCTTCCTTTATGGAACTGCCGGGTGGCAGGATCTGGTGCAGGGCGAAGTCACCCTCCTCCAGTGTGGGAATAAATTCTCCGCCCATGCGGCTAAACACCCAGAGGCTGAAGATAAACAGGATTATGGTAGCGCCCAGCACCAGTACCCGAAATTTTAGGGCCAGCCGCAGGCTGGGCTGGTACAGGCGCTGCAGAAAATGTATGATGCGGTCGGCAATGGTTCGCTTTACCGATATCTTGCGGTTGAGCAGCAGGGCAGACATCATCGGCACGTAGGTCAGCGAGAGGATAAGCGCGCCCAGGATGGCAAAACTCACCGTCTGCGCCATGGGCCGGAACATCTTGCCTTCTACGCCGGTCAGGAAAAGAATAGGCAGATAAACGATGAGGATGATCACCTCGCCGAAAGCCGCGGATTTACGGATGCGCACCGAAGCCGCCAGCACGGCATTGTCCATCTGCTGCTGGCCCAACTGCTGGCCGGGGTGTTTCAGCTGTAGCCGGTGCACGATAGCCTCTACGATGATCACCGCCCCGTCGACGATCAGCCCGAAGTCAATTGCCCCCAGGCTCATCAGGTTGGCCGATACGCCGAACACGTTCATCATGCCCAGGGCGAAGAGCATGGACAGGGGAATGACTGAGGCCACCACCAGGCCCGCCCGCAGGTTGCCCAGCAGGAGGACCAGTACGAAGACGACGATCAGGCCGCCTTCCACCAGGTTGGTGACTACCGTGCGGGTAGTGCGGTTAACGAGCTTGGTGCGGTCGAGGTAAGGCTCGATGACCACCCCCTCGGGCAGCGATTCCCTGATCTGTTCCATGCGCTCTTTTACCCGCTGGGTGACCTCTGCTGAGTTTTCCCCTTTAAGCATCATCACCTGGCCCGCCACTACTTCCCCCTGGCCGTTCATCGTCACGGCCCCGAAGCGGGGGGCATGGCCGAACTGCACCTTAGCCACATCCTTGACCAGAATGGGCGTGCCGTCCACGTTCTTCACCGGCACCATCTCGATGGCGGCTTTGCTCTCCAGCAGGCCTTCTCCCCGGATAAAGTAGGTGTAGTGGTTCTTTTCTATATAAGAACCGCCGGTATTGGCATTATTGCGGGCGATGGCGTTGTACAGCTCCTCCAGGCTGACGTCCATGCTGTTGAGCTTGTCGGGATTGACCGCTACCTCATACTGCTTGAGAAAGCCCCCGGAACTGTTGACCTCTATGACCCCTTTCACCCCGCTGAGCTGCCGCCGCACGATCCAGTCCTGGATGGTGCGCAGCTCCATGGCGGAGTACTGATCTTCATACCCTTCCGCCGGGTGGATCACATACTGGTACACTTCCCCCAGGCCGGTGGTGATGGGCCCCATTCCCGGGTCGCCCATTCCCTGTGGGATCTCCGACTCTGCTACCTTGATGCGCTCGCTGATCAGCTGGCGGGCGAGGTAGACGTCTACACCTTCTTCAAATACCACGGTGATGACCGATAGGCCAAAGCGGGATACGGAGCGGATCTCCACCACCCCCGGTATGTTGGCCATGGCCATTTCCAGCGGGTAAGTAATAAATTTTTCCACCTCCTGCGCCGCCAGCGTGGGGGAAGTGGTGATCACCTGCACCTGATTGTCCGTAATGTCCGGCACGGCATCAATGGGTAGATGCTGGGCGGAATACACGCCCCAGCCCACCAGCCCCATCACAAGTAGGCCGATGATCAGTTTTTGCTGAATGGAAAATCGAATTATCGCGTCAATCATTAGTGGCTTGTTTGTCTTTTCGGTTCGGCACTGCTATTGCCCCTGAGTCAAGAACCAGCCGGCAATTGCTACTGCCACAGTTACCGGGAAACCGAAAAAGCACTTGTCGCAATCGGTGCCGGTATTCAAAAAAGGCTTTGCTAATGGGTTAAGCCCAGCAAACAGAAAGGCCATAAAAAGCTGCACAAGTGTTGCTGCATACTGCTTACTGTTGAGCATAGCGAAACCCGTCTGAGCCTACTAAACAAGCGATGGAGGGTGGAAAATAGAAAAGGGGAAACCTTCCGGAAGGGAGAAAGCCCTAAACAGCGGTTTTACCTGCAGGGAAGGAGGGCCTGCCAGAGTGGGCAGGAAGCCGGATGTTCCAATGAAAAACGTGAAAAGGCCGTTGATGGACTGCAAGGGCAGTTCACTATGGCCATGCCCCTGCTGATGCTGATGTCCGTTAGGGTGGAAAAAGTGAATGGTGAGAAATTCCACGAAGCCAAGCGGCGGCGCCACGGCCGCCGCTTCCTGCTGATGCGCCTGATAATGCCAAGCTATTTCTGCCAGCTTCTGCAACTGGCTGAAATCCGTCCTCGGAAACAGGCTTCCCAGGAACAGGTAAAGCGCTAATATGGTGGCAAGTGCTTTCAGGGAATTCTCGATTTATATGCAAAGGTAAAACCTTAAAGGGACATTGTCAAAACCGGTTGCGTACGGTCTTCCCGCCAGGCTTTTTTTAAGCCGGCAACAACACAAAATAACGAATTCCCGGGGCTCTTTTTAGTAACCGCCATCACATTCCAAAATTCATTTCCAAATTCCCCCTAAGGTAAAGGCAGGCTACGGCAGCTCAGGCATGCGCATGGGCCTGGGGCGGGTGGAAATGGCATTCAGGAAAGCCGGCAGGGCGGCACGTTCCTTTTCACTCAGGCCAAGCGGTTTGATGGGGTGAGAACGCTGAGGTAGTGTGGTTTGCCCATCCTTGTATTTCTTCGGGATGGCCTGCGGCATGCCCTGGTTGTGCAGGAAGATCAGTTTCTCCAGCCGCAAATTAAGAAATTGCAGAATAGTACATTACAAACGCAACAACGGCTTTCGAAGTTGCCGGGCCTCGAAAGCCGTTGTCCGTTCTATACAAATAATGAGCTTCACATTACTCCTTCAGCAAAGTGGCCGTGCCTCTTTTCTCGCTGCTGCTCACTTCCAGCAGGTAAGTGCCTGTTTGCAAAGCAGACAAGCCCACTTCCACCTGTGTGGCCGCCTGTTCCGGAAAGGGTGAAGGTTTGGTTATTGAAGGAGGAAGTCGTGGCCGTCACTACAAAAGTTTGCGGGCCTTCTTCTGTTGGCGAAAAGGTAGCGGTGAAATCGAAGGAAGCGCCGGGAAAGATATCTTTAACAAGAGTAGGTTGAGCAAAAGCACTGCTCATTGCTGCAAAGCACAGCAGCAAAATTGGGTACATAATCTTCATAAGGATCAGTATTTAGGTTTAGAAGTCATTCTCTTCGCTCTTTCTCATAGACGTATTTGCGCAAGACATTGTTTGCTCCACCGATGGCCGTTTCATCAAAATATACATCCAGAGAAATGATACCACTGGCCTCATCGTAGGTTCCGCCACCGCTGATGCCGATCTCGAAGGGCGGCAGGCCAGAGCTGGAAGGGCGGGTAATGGTGACCTGCTGTTCGATCACCTCCACCGGCTGCTCCTGCGGCGCTGCCGACAAGGCAATCGGGATCTCAAAGGTGTCGAGCTCCAGCCGGCTCAGCAGCAGGCTGTCTCTGGCCGGCTCATTGACGCGGTTGTCGTAATTAAAGCGGATAAAGGCATTACCGGGATCAAAAATATGGCCTTCCCTCTGTGTGGGCCTGGGGTCTTCACAGCCGAAGGCCAGCAAAGCAAACAAAACCAAATGTAGCTTTAGATTCATCAGTATATCGGTGTATGAGTATATTTGTGTTTCCGGCCTTGGATATAGTTAGAAATTATCGGCCGGTATTGATATTCTGTCACCATAGTGGCAAAAAAATGAGCATCCTTTTGCTATTTTCCCGCTCAATCCATTCCTAAACCCTGAAAACATAGAATTTATCATCATCACACAGACGTGAGTGGTTTTCCTAATATTTAAATTAAGTAAAGATTAGTATGAAAGTAAAGTTTACGCCAATTATGCTGTTGCTGGCCGGGCTGCTGGCCAGCCTGCCTTCCGTAGCACAGAAACAGAGCCCCCTCGATATTGCCCTGCGCTATTTAGAGCAACACAAAGAAGACTGGAACCTCACCGAGGCCGATATTTCCGGCCTGATAGTCAGCGACCAGTATCAGTCGCGCCACAATCAGGTGACGCACCTCTACTTCGTACAGCGCCATGCCGGCATAGAGCTGCACAATGCGGTGAGCGGGATACACCTCACCAAAGAAGGGCGGGTAGGTTTTGCCACCAATGGCTTCACGCCTGAGCTTGCCGAGCGGGCCAATACCACCACCCCTGCCCTGGCGCCCCACGACGCCATCGTGGCCGCTGCCGCCCATCTGGGCCTGCGCGTGGACGGCCGCCTGCGCCTGTTAAAACAGCCCGATGAGCACACCTACCTGTTCGAGGGCGGCAACATCTCCGATTCAGACATTAGGGTGCAGCTGAAATATCAGCTGATGGAAGACGGAAAAGCCTACCTGGCCTGGGATCTGGCCCTCGACCTGCCCAACTCGGCTGACCACTGGAGCCTCCGGGTAGATGCCCTGAATGGCCAGGAGCTGAACCGCAATAACTGGACGTTGTACTGTGATTTTACGGCAAATAAAAGTCATCTGCACGGCCCGGGCTGCGGGCTGCCGGAGCGGGAAAACAAGGCTTTCCGCCCTCTGCGGGAAGCACTCCTGCTCCAGAACCAGACGCTCACCGACGATGCCGTATACCACGTTT
>CAYVVK010000025.1:16634-20741 GCA_964454855.1 uncultured Phaeodactylibacter sp.
TTTTCCCCGCCCCGGTTGAGAGCCCCAGCCATGGCGAGCGCTCCATTGTTGCCAACCCGCACGACCTCACGGCCTCGCCCTTCGGCTGGCACGACACCAACGGCCAGGAAGGCCCGGAATACACCATTACCCGAGGAAACAACGTGCACGCCTATCAGGATTCCGATGATACCAATACTTCTGCCGGCGACGAACCGGATGGTGGAGACAGCCTGAACTTCGACTTCCCCTTCGACCCGAACCAGGAACCTGTCGATTACCGGGATGCTGCCGCTATCCAACTGTTCTACATGAACAACTACATTCACGATTTTACTTACGCCTATGGCTTCGATGAGGCCGCCGGCAATTTCCAGCAAAGCAACTATGGGAACGGCGGCTTCGCCAACGATGCCGTCCGGGCCGAATCGCAGGATGGCAGCGGCACCAACAACGCCAACTTCGGTACGCCTCCCGACGGCGGCAGCGGCCGCATGCAGATGTTCCTGTGGAGCTACGGCGGCAGCATCTTCTCCGTAGATTCCCCTCAGGCGGTGGCCGGTGCCTATGAAGCCCAGGAGGCAGGTTTCGGAGGACGCATTCCCGAGGAACCCCTCAGCGCAGAAGTCGTAGTCATAGATGACGGCAGCAACCAGTCCAGCCTGGGGTGTGAGCCGGCGCAGAACGGCGATCAGCTGGCGGGAAAGATCGCCCTGATCGACCGCGGGGTATGCGAGTTCGGCCTCAAAGCGCTGAACGCACAGAATGCAGGGGCTGTAGGGGCCATCATCTGCAATTTTGAAGATGACCTGGTGGGCATGGCAGGCGGCGCCTTTGGCGGACAGGTCTCCATCCCGGTCATCTCCATGAAATACTCCGACTGCCAGACGATCCGGGAATTTGTCGGGCAGGGCCTGACGGTAACCTTCCAGTTACCGGATGACAACGGCCCCACCCAGCTGGACGCCAGCTTCGACAATGGCGTCATCGCCCATGAGTACGGCCACGGCATTTCCAACCGCCTCACCGGTGGCCCCAGCCAGGCCGGCTGCCTGAGCAATGACGAACAAATGGGAGAAGGCTGGAGTGACTTCTTCGCTCTGGTAACTACCGTTAAAGAAGGCGATGTGGGCGCTCAACCCCGGCCCATCGGCACCTACCTGCTGCGCCGCGAACCGGATGGAACGGGCATCCGCCGCCAGCCCTACTCCAACGACATGAGCGTCAACAACCAGACCTTCGAAGATATCGTAGGCACCACCGCCCCCCACCCGCTCGGTGAGATATGGGCTACTACCCTCTGGGACCTCTACTGGGCCCTGGTGGATGAGTACGGCTGGGACCCCGGCCAGATCCACGGCACAGGAGGCAACAACCTCGCCATCCAACTGGTGATGGACGGCATGAAGTACCAGCAATGCAACCCCGGTTTCATTGCCGGGCGGGACGCCATTCTGTTTGCCGACGAACTCAACAACGACGGCGCCAACCAATGCCTGATCTGGGAAGTCTTTACCCGCCGCGGCCTGGGTTACCTGGCGGAAGGCAACAGCCCGAACAACCGCAACGATGGCCTGGAATCCTATGAACTCATCCCGGAATGCCTGAAGGACCTCTACATCAGTAAAAATGTAACGGAGCTGATCGAGCCCGGCGAAGAGATAACGGCCACCCTCAGGGTAGGCAATTACAAGGAAGAAACCGCCACAGAAGTGGTGGTCACGGATATGATCCCGGATGGGGCCTCCTTTATAGCCGGCTCCGCCGAAGGCGCCGAAGCAGAAGTGGCGGGCAACCTGATCACTTTCGAGCTGGGCGAGATGCAACCCGGCGAGGAAAGGGTGATCACCTACCGCCTGGTTTCCAACCCCAGCCTGCCCTCCATCATTCAGTTTGAAGACGACACGGAAAACGGAGAGGACAACTGGCTGCTGTTCAACCTGGAAGGACTGGACATCTGGGAGCTGACGGACATATACGCCAACAGCGGGGAAAATGCCTGGTATGCCCCGGAAGTAGCCACCGAAAGCGACCAGGCCCTGGTGTTGATCGAGCCCGTCGAAATTACCGGCACCCAGCCCGTCCTGCGCTTCTTCCACCGCTACGAGACGGAGCACGCCTACGACGGCGGCTTCGTGGAGATCTCTACAGACGGCGGCGGCAGCTGGCAGGGCCTGAATGAGGAGGTCTTCAAAAACCCCTATCCCCGGCCCCTGGCCTATGGTACTTTCGCCATTCCCTTCCTGCGCGCCTACTCCGGCAGCACCAACGACGAATGGATAGACACCTATATAGACCTGAGTGCCTTCATCGGGGAGGAAGCCCTGTTCCGCTGGCGCTTCGGTTGTGATGCCGAGGCCATCGCCAACGCGCCCAACCCCGGCTGGTATGTAGATGATATCGCCATCATGGACCTGTTCAACTACAACAGCGAGGCCTGCATTACCGATGCCCAGGGCAGCCTGGCCTGTGACGAGCCCGATGCCCGCGGCACCCTGGTGGCCACCGGTGAGGCCACCACCAGCACCAGGGAGAAAAAAGCCGTTGCTGAGCTCGAAGTATTTCCAAACCCCGCCCGGACGCTGCTCAATGTGGCGGTAAGCGCCGAGCGTGCCCAGGAAGCCACCATCGGCCTGCTGAGTGCCGAAGGCCGCATCCTGCAGGAACAGCAGATAGATCTGGTTCCCGGCCGGCAGCTGATCCCTGTAAATATCAGCAGCCTGCCCGCCGGCTTCTATTTCGTACGGGTAAATACCGGCAGCGGAGTGGCGGTGGAGAAGATCGTTATTCGGTGATAAATTAAATTATAAGGCCCCGATGACGATAGCCGAGGAAGAAATACTTGCCCCCGAACTGGCGTCCTCATTTACGAACTGCTGAAGGTCCAGTTCAAAGATAACCTCCGGTAGAGCACCTTGTTGCCAGGCTTCTACATATTCGTTGCTGCCGGCCAGGACGAACTGGCCGCTGTTGATCACTTCGCTGGCCTGTTCCACTACACCCTCCCAGTTTTCCGTATAGGCATATACCCGGGCAAGCAGGGCGCGGGCAGCCAGCGGAGACAGCCAGATGGGCTCGGTACTGCGCTGCGCCTGTGGGCCGATCAGCTGAATGGCGCGCTGCAGGTCCTCAACCACCAGGGCAAAGCTCTCCGCTACACTGCTTCGGGCTGGAAACTCGCCCGCAGAAATACCATCCGGCAGGATCACCACGCCGACATGGCTGGCATCCGGTGTGAAATCATAGGCCTGCGCATAGAGGCGCAGCAGGTCGAAATGGCCGATGGCGCGCAGCATGTAGGCCTCTCCAAGCAGGCTGTTGCGCTCGCCCTCCGTGCCTTCCTCCAGGTTCGGGATGGCCGTAATGAGGTCGTTGGCGCGCAAAATATGGGCATAGACACCGGCGTAGAATTCCTCCAGGCTGTTATCGGCATAAAGGGCATTCACCGTAAAGGAATAGGCTTCCCGGCTGGTGGTGCGGTAAATATACCCCAGGTTATCCACCTGCACGGAAAGGCTCACATTGCGGAGCCGGGCCGCCGACAGCCAGCGCTGGGGCAGGCGCCAGTCGAGATTCAGGTTGGCGAAATTGATAAAATCGTTATCGAACAGGTAGCGGGTGTTGTTTCGTTGCACGGGATTGCTGACGTGCAGCCGCGGGGTATCCGTCAGGTCGCCCGGCTGCTGCCATCGGTCGAGCTGGTTGGCGCTCTGGTTGTTGAAGCTGATCTGCCGCCCGTCGGTAAAGGTAAGCGCATCTACGGTGATGTCACTGCCGTAGGAATAGCTGATGAGCAGGGAGGCCGACAGCCCCTTGTACGCCAGGGTGTTGGTGAATCCTCCGTAAAAAGTAGGCGTCCCTTTACCGATCACCACCCAGTTCTCCGGCTTATTAGCCAGATCGACATCGTCGGTAATGCTGCCGTCGGGCATGAAGTACAGTGCCTTGCCGTTGTAGGGGTCCACCCCGGCGAAGGGAATGCCGTAGATCACGTTGGCGTCCTGCCCTTCCACGATGCCCCGGCTGAAGAAGGAACTGCTGGGCAATCGCTCCGCCACGATCTCCGTAACCCGGTTGCGGTTACGGGCGATGTTGAAGCGCGAGGCCCAGCGTAATGCTCCCTGGGTA
>CAYVVK010000025.1:20751-21587 GCA_964454855.1 uncultured Phaeodactylibacter sp.
GACGGTTTGCACACTGCCTTCCCATCCCCAGTTGCGCAGGTTGGCGGCATTGGCGATGATGGTGCGGAAGCCCGATTCAAAGGGAATGGGAATGGAGGAGATGGCGTCTTCGGTAAAGTGTTGGTAATGCTCCAGGCCCAGGGCAAAGAAGTTGGCGGCCTTGACATCACCTCCGAATATGGAAGACGCGTCGCGCCGGATGCTGGAAGTCAGATAGTATTTATATGCGTAATCGTAGCTCATCTGGCCGTAGAACGACTGGGTCGCATCCACGTAATTGGATTCCGTGACGGCGGTGTCGTCATTATCCAGGGTCCAGAGCTGCCGCAGGTTATCGAAGGGGAAATTGGTGGCGCTCACGCGCAACAGGCGGATATTCTGCCGTGTCGCCTCGGTACCACCCAGTACACTGAAGTGGCCTCATTGTTGTAATAGCTGGAAGACAGGCGGTACTGGGCGTTCTCCCCGCCTCCGCTGGCGGCCAGGCTGGCGTTGGTAATACTACCTGTACGCTGGGTGAGGCCGCGCCAGTCGGCCTCTATGTCCTTAGGCCCGGCGTCTTCGGGATTGCCATTGGAGTTAAAGAGCGTCTCGCGGAACAGTTCCACATACTGGCGGGTATTCAGGAACTGCACTTCATTGACCAGGGTGGAATACCCCTGAGAAACGGAAGCGTCGATACGGTTTTTGCCCGCCTTCCCGCTCTTGGTGGTGATCAGCACCACTCCGTTGGCGGCATTGGCGCCATAAATGGCCGTAGCTGCCGCATCCTTGAGCACGGTGATCGACTCTATATCATTGGGGTCGATGAACATCGGGGGGTTGAGGCGCTGCTC
>CAYVVK010000026.1:0-2802 GCA_964454855.1 uncultured Phaeodactylibacter sp.
GTGGGGTCGCCGGCGCCGGTGCCCGTTCCGTGGGCTTCGATCAGCCCGACGGTGGCGGGGGCGTAGCCGGCATCTTCATAGGCGCGGTTCATGGCCATGGCCTGGCCGGAGGGGCGGGGAGCGTAGACCGACTTGTAGCGGCCGTCGCTCGAGGTGCCGATGCCTTTAATGACGGCATAGATGTTATCGCCGCCGCGCTCGGCATCTTCCAGCCTTTTCAGCACGAGCATGCCGAGGCCTTCGCCGATGAGCATGCCGTCGGCCTCATCGCTAAAGGGAGTAATGTGGCCGGATTTGGAAAAGGCCGGGGTTTTGCTGAACGACATGTACATGAATGGGGAATTGTCGGTATCCACGCCGCCGGAAAGCATCATGTCGCAGCGGCCTTCCACCAGTTCGCTCAGAGCCATTTTGATGGCGCTCAGGGAGGCAGCGCAGGCGGCGTCCACCACGCTGTTGAGCCCACCCAGGTCGAAGCGGTTGGTGATACGGCCGGAGATGACGTTGCCCAGCAGGCCCGGGAAGGCATTTTCGTTCCAGCTCACATAGGCCTTTTTCATTTTATCGACGATGGCCGGTATGTCTTCTTCGGCTATACCGCTGGCGCGCAGGGCCCTTTCCCAGATGGGGTATTGCAGGCGGGCGATTAGCGGGGTGATCAGCTTCTGGCCGCCGCCTACGCCCAGCACTACGCCGGTCTTTTCTCTCAGTTCTTTGGTGAATTTCTCCGATCCCGGGCCGTAGCCGGCATCCAGCAGTGCATCGCGGGCGGCTACCAGGCCCAGCAGCTGGCTGGCATCGGTCACCTCCAGGATGTTGGGCGGCAGGCCGAACTCCATGGGGTTGAAATCGATCTCGGGGAGGAAGCCGCCCCGCTTGCAGTAGGTCTTATCCGGGGCGCTCATATCGGGGTCGTAGTAGTCCTCGATGCGCCAGCGGCTTTCCGGCACGTCGGTGATGCTGTCTTTACCCAGCACGATATTTTCCCAGAATTCCTCGACATTACGAGCGTCGGCAAAAATGGCGGACAGGCCGACGACGGCGATTGGCGTTTTGCGTAGGGAGCTGTTGATGTTCATATTTTTATTATGCTTTGACTCCCTGCCTCTGATGGCTAATGACAAGAGGGGCAGGGAAGGTTTTTTAAACCGAAACGCGGAACAGTTCTTCCTGCCTCTTCAGCAGTTCTATACCTTTGGGCGTGCACAGGCCCCGCATGTAGGGGAGTAGGATGCCGAAGGTCAGGCGTTCTTTGCTGAATTCCACGGCGGGAAACATGTCGTTGTCCTTCAGAAGCTTGAGGAGGGACAGTACCGTTTTGACGGCCACTTCCACATCCATGTCTTCGCGGAAGATCCCGTCTTCCATTCCCCAGTTTGCAAGCTGGACCAATTGCTGGTGGGCAAAATTTCCGGTGTTGTGGTAAGATTCGTGCAGCAGGCCCGGGTAGTAGTGGATAATGTCACTGAAAAAATTGGGGTTGACGCGATAGGTGCGGCCTACGATCTTCTGATGCAAATGCCCCATCGCCTCAATGGCGTTTTCGGCAGATTGTATGATCTCCTCGTTCTCTTTTTTCACTTTCGTGTGGTACACGGCCAGGCAGGCTTTCAGCAAATCCGTTTTATCCTTGAAATGCGTGTAAATGGTTCGCTTGGAGGTATGCAGTTCTTTGACCAGGCGGTCCAGCGTGACCGTTTTTACCCCATGCTTAATAAACTGCTGGGTGGCTGTTTCTATGATGAAGTCTCTGGTGATCATCTGTGTATTTTTACACGCCGGCGGTTCAAGTGGTAATATTTCAGTTTCGACAGTACCGCAAATAACGATATACTTGCCAACACTTCCTAATTTGAAGGGGTTATTTTTTGAGGAATAGATTTTCAGGCTACAATCTGGCGTTCCAGGCAGCTGTCTGATTACCAGGAGGTATGGCCTTACCTTTTTGCTAGAAACCCTTATGCTCCAGCCTAATGTCTTCCTGTTCTAATTTGGCATCCGTTACCAGGTGGCACACATACCCATCCGCCAGCCCGATCTCATACAGCGGCCAGGCCTTGCCTTCCATGATGATCTCCCCGTCGGCGATGACGGCCTCTTTCAATGGCAGGCTCAGGCCGTGGCCATGTGCTTTGATCGCTGCTTCCTTCTGGGTCCAGTAGTAAAAAAAGGCCCGAAGCGGGTTCTGTGAAGTAGTGACGGCCGTCCATTCCGCCTCTGTCATTTGCTCTCGGAAGTCGGGCAGATGAAGAGGTTGCACCTTTTCAATGTCTATGCCTACCCGGCAATGCCTGCTTAGGGCGCAAAGCACATACGCACCGGAATGGGAGATGTTGAAATCGATTGGCCCGGGCAGATAGGGGCGGCCTTGAGGGCTGTACTGCAGCTGGTGGAGGAGAGCGGCGCCGTCTTTTCCAAAGCGGCGCAGGCCTTCTGCCAGGAGTAATTTACCGGATAGGCAGGCCTGGGCATCCTGCCATCGGCGGTAACGCTTGATCTTTTGTTGGATATCGGAGGGCAATAGTTTCAGGAAAGCCTGGTATGGCTTTTCTTCCAGCCGGGTTCCCATTGTGGTATACAGGATGAGCACCATATTGATGTTTTGCCAGGATGTTTTTTCAGCCAGATTAAAATTAAGCATTAATCTGCCGTTTCGGGAAAGGTAGGCGTTCGGAAAGCATATTCTCCTTTTCCAGAGGCTGTTTT
Source organism: uncultured Phaeodactylibacter sp. (assembly GCA_964454855.1). Taxonomy (GTDB): domain Bacteria; phylum Bacteroidota; class Bacteroidia; order Chitinophagales; family Saprospiraceae; genus CAYVVK01. The sequence continues at coordinate 2,707 of CAYVVK010000026.1, forward strand.
GATCCCTTCGTCAGGAAAGGGGCGCGGAGTTTAATGGACAGGACTTCCGCCTTCCGCCTTCTCGTAGCGTAGCGAAGAGCCGCCCAATACGGGCCC
>CAYVVK010000026.1:2812-21552 GCA_964454855.1 uncultured Phaeodactylibacter sp.
TTATCCGCCATAGCCGTGGGCGACGGCGGGCCGAATTTGTCCAGCGCTAGATAGGTAGCCGTTCTGTGACTTACCTCACTGACGAGCAGTCGGATATCCTGCATCTTTGTATTGTCAAAAAACATTTACACGAGTAAAAACCAGTATATCAGATGTATTTTCAGCACGTATATGACAAGACCCTGGCACAGGCCAGCTATTTCATCGGCTGCCAGCAGGCAGGTGTGGCTATCGTTATCGACCCTAAGCGGGATGTGGACACCTACCTCAGGATCGCCGAGGAGAACAACATGAAGATCACACATGTGGCGGAGACACACATCCACGCCGACTTCCTGTGCGGCTCAAGGGAATTGCAGGCTCTGACCGGCGCCGAGCTTTACCTGTCGGACGAAGGGGGCGAAGGATGGGAATATGGATTCCCGCACGTCGGCCTCAAGGACGGTAGTGAATTCATGGTGGGCAACCTCAAGTTTGAAGTAATACACACTCCGGGCCACACTCCGGAAAGCATCAGTTTCCTGCTGACAGACACTCCCTCCAGCTCTGAGCCCGTGATGATATTCACCGGTGACTTTGTGTTCGTCGGCGACATCGGCCGCCCCGACCTGCTGGAAGAGGCTGCCGGCCTCAAAGGCACCAAGGTACCTGGCGCTAAGGAGATGTACCGCTCGGTAGAACGCTTCCGCGAACTGCCTAACCACCTGCAGGTATGGCCGGGGCATGGCGCGGGTTCCGCCTGCGGTAAGGCGCTGGGCGCCGTGCCGAGTACCACGGTAGGCTACGAAAAGATCCGCAACTGGGCCCTGCAATACGAAGATGACCAGCAGGGCTTTATCAACTTCCTGCTGGAAGACCAGCCGGAACCGCCGAAGTACTTCGCCATGATGAAGAAGCTCAACAAGGTGGAACGGCCATTGCTAACCGAAGTGCCCGAACCCAAGCGCCTGAGCAAAGAAGAATTTCAAGCGGCCATGACTAAAGGCATCAAGGTGATCGATACCCGGCAGAAGGAAGATTTTGCCGCCGGCTATATTCCCGGCACGCTCAATATTCAGCACAATAATGCCTTCCCCACCTGGATGGGCTGGTTCGTCTCCTACGATGAGCCTTTTATCCTGATCGCGGAAGAAGAGCAGCACGACGAACTGGTGCGTATGCTGATGCGCATTGGCCTCGACAACCTCTACGGTTATGTGCCCAATGTAAATGTTTGGAAAGAGCTGGGCCACGAGCTGGAAACGGAAGAGATCATTTCTCTGGGAGAACTGAAGGAGCTGTTGAAAGAAGAAGACGTGCAGGTCGTCGACCTGCGGGGCGCGTCCGAGTACAAGTCCGGCCACCTGAAAGGCGCCGACCACGTGTTCGTCGGTACGCTGGAGGAAAATCTCGACAAGGTCAGCAAGGACAAGCCGGTGGTCGTCCATTGTAAGACCGGCGACCGCGCCGCCATTGGCTACTCCATCCTGGCCAAACACGGCTTCCAGAACGTCAAGAACTACCTGGAAGGTTTCGAAGAATGGGTGAAACAAGGAAACCCCATCGTGAAGGAGAAGGAGCTGCTGGCTGAAACCAACTAACTTACCGCATATCGATGGAATAGCCGCCCTGCCTGGCATGTGCCCAGGCAGGGCGGCTATTTTTTCAGTAAAGCCCCAGGAGCTAAGGTGTCTCAGTACAGGACTTTTAGTATTTTAGGCGAGGTATCAACAAATGACCTCCGGCCGGTGCGAAAATTAAAATTTGATAAAACCAAATACGGCAAAGAGTTGCTGATCGATACGGTCAGTCACGAACAGTTTGATCCCGGCGCCTCGGCCGTCCTGCCCGATTTTTACACCATTGCTTTCCTGCAAAAGGCGGAGGGGAATTTTCAGATCAATCATCACCGTATTCCGGTAAGCAACCATACTCTACTATTCATCCCTCCCGGGCAAGTCACCAACATTGAGGGGTTTGATCTTCAGGAAGGCCTTCTCGTCTTCTTCGATGGCGCTTTTCTCGACCTCTTTTTCAATGAAAAGTTCTTTACCTATAAGTTTCACTTTTTCCACAATATCAATGCGCCCTACCACCTCTTCCTGAATGCCGTCGATTTTCAGCAGGTATTTGCCATTGTACAGGGTATACATCTCGACATTCGCCACCCCCAAATGGACCAGGAGCACTTTCTGCGCTCCTCTCTGTATCACTTGCTCATCCGCATCAACCGGATGTACGCCGGCGCCTACGATATAGCCGAGCAGGTGATTGCGGATAAAAGAGTGCTGCGCCTGAAGCACCTCTTGTCCAGGCATTCTCTTCAATTTTCAACAACCGTTCTACTGGCGCAGGAACTGGGCATCAGCCGTACTCACCTCCATAAGCTTTGCCAGTCTTTTTTTGGCAAAAGCCCCGGCCTACTGATTCGGGAACGCCTTATCCTGGAAGCAAAAAAAGAGATCCTTTTTTCCGAAAAAGACATTCAGCAGATCGCCTACGGGCTGAATTTTTCTGACGCCAGTAATTTTAACCGCACTTTCCGGAAAGCGACGGGCCTCACTCCCCTTCAGTACCGGGCTCAGTTTACAAAATGACCATTATAAAAACACAGTAACCAGAAGCTGCCCGTCATCACTCTTTACTTTGCAGGAGTATTCCATCATCTAATCTTATTGCCATGAAACTATGGATGTTACTGACTGTAGCTACTTTAACTATTACAACAGCCTGTGATAAGGCAGGGCAAAAAAATGCAAATGACACCATGAAAAAAGAAACTGTCTACGAACTCGCCGTCCGCAAAGTAAAACCCGGCCAGCTGGAAAGCTTCACGGCTGCCAGGGCAGGCTTCATCGCAACGCTCCAGGACCAAAAAGGGGCATTGACAGACCGGGAGTTTCAGTCTTTTTATGCCCTGCCCGAACAGGATGATTCCGAAGTTTTTATCGGTATGACAGAATGGGCCTCCATGGCGGCGGCTGGTGAAGCTGCCGGGGAGCTGATGAGCACAGCTACCGCCCAGGCGTTTTTCGGCACTTTAGACTTCAAGGCCTATGCCCTGATGCAACCTACGGAAGGGCCCGAGTTCAACTTGTCTTCGCTGGCCGCCGGGCCGGGGCAGGTATTGGAGGTAGCTGTTCGGAAAACCCACGAGGGACAGGAAGAGGCCTTCAATAATTATCGCAAACAGTTTGTAGATCTGCTGAGTAGCAAACCCGGTGTACTGGAAAGCTATGAATTTGCAGTAATAGGCAGCCTGCCCGGCATGCCCGTCGATGGCATGAGCGTAGGTATGACCGTTTACGAAAGCCAGGATGCATTTCAACAACTGGCCGGGCCGTTGATGCAGGAGGAAATTACTCAAAAATACTTTGGTACTTTCGATATCGTGGCCTCGCAATTTGCGGTATCTGTGAAGTAGGGAGCGCCCGTTGCCATACTGGCGGTTGAAGTAATCGTCGAGGAAGAAGTGGTCGAAGGCGCGAAGCAAAGTTGAAAAAGTTGCAGGCCGGAGAACACCTGTCTGGGAAATCCTGGCACTTCGCACTTTAAAGATCTTGTTCGGCTGGCCGCATTTTTCTACCTTATGCCCTATGGCAAGAAAAAAATACCGCGCACACAAAGTCCGGGAGGTAGGGCCGGATGCCAATATAGCGGACTACTGCAGCCGCCACTTCCCCCTGCTGGCCAGCAAAAGCGCCGTGAAAAAGGCCATTGCCGACGGGCGCCTGTTGCACAACGGCAAACCCGCCCGCATGGGCACCAAAGTCAGTAAAGGAGACCGGCTGGAGCTTAAGGGCACCGGTTTGCACAAAGCCAAAAAGTTCGACAAGGAACTGGACATCGTCTACAAAGACGATCACCTCCTCGTGGTCAATAAGCCCGCCGGCATAGCCGTCAACGGTACCCGGAAGCAAACCGTGGAAAATGCCCTGGCCGGCTCCGTATCTCCCAGCGAACAGCCCGGCGCCCTGCCACGGCCTATCGCTGTACACCGCATAGACGTACCCACCAAGGGGCTGGTGCTACTGGCCAGGACCAAACCCATGCTGATCCGCCTGAGCAAGGCTTTCGAGGACAATGAGGTCAGCAAGGAATATATGGCGGTAGTGCATGGCCAGCCGCCGGAAAAGGGCCTGATCGATGAGCCCATAGACGGGAAAGAGGCCGTGACGAAGTTCGAGACCCTGAAAACCGCTCCTTCCCGAGTGTACGAACAGCTGTCGTTGGTCCGGCTCCGGCCCGTCACCGGCCGGACGCATCAGCTGCGCATCCACATGCAGCAGCAGGGGCACCTCATCGTCGGGGATAAGGCCTACGCCAAAGGGCAGAATACCATTCTGGGTAAGGGGCTACACCTCTGCGCCTGTAAGCTGCAATTCACTCACCCCGCGACGGGTAAGGAGCTCAAGGTGGAGCTTGAGCCGCCGCGCCGGTTTGCGAAGCTGCTGCGGCGGGAGCGGGAGCGGTATTGATGATTGTTCATTTCCGTTTTTTTGGCCAAGACTTAATATATTGATTTTTATTTGCAAATTAGAAGTTGAATTTCTAATTTGCAATATGGTAAAGCGATTATTAGGAGAGCAAATAAGCCAGGCGGCAAAAAAAATGCCGGTAGTAGCGGTAACCGGGCCTCGCCAAAGTGGTAAATCCACCTTAGTGCAGGAGGTTTTCCATGAACATGCGTATTCAAATCTGGAAGAAATCGAACAACGGCAGTTTGCCAAAGATGATCCGAAAGGCTTCCTAAAGCACCTCGGCGAAAAGGCAATCATTGATGAAATACAGCATGCGCCAGACCTGCTTTCTTATATTCAAGTGGCCGTTGACCGGGAAAAGCAGCCGGGGAAATACGTGATATCCGGTTCTCAGAATCTGCTTCTCATGGAGAGTGTTTCTCAAAGTTTGGCAGGCCGAGTTGCCATTTTCAATTTGCTTCCCTTTTCGCTGGAGGAGATCCAGGATACCTCATTTGCCCTTTCTGACTATGAAGACTATATTCTGAAAGGCTTTTATCCCCGGATTTACGATCTTGACCTTAATCCTACAACTTGGCTGCTCGATTATATTCAAACGTATGTGGAAAGGGATCTCAGGCAGGTAGTAAATGTCAGCGGCCTGGGTACGTTCAGGCAATTTATTGAGATCTGTGCAGGCCGTATCGGGCAGTTGGTCAACTTTTCTGAAATAGGCAACATGATCGGAGTATCCTACCAGACTATAAAAAAGTGGATGAGCGTACTGCAGACTAGCTTTATTATACATTTGGTCCGGCCCTACTACCGGAATTTTAATAAACGGATCATTAAAACACCAAAGCTCTATTTCTATGATACAGGCCTGGCCTGTGCGCTGTTGAATCTAAGCCAGGTGGATGATTTAAACCGGCATTTTGCAAAAGGTGCATTGTTCGAAAATTTTATAATCAATGAAATATTGAAAAACCACCTCAATCGAAACCTGCATCCTGGCCATTATTTTTGGAATGCCGCCGGTTCACATGAGATTGACCTTCTCCTGGATAAAGCCGGGCGGCTTCATCCTATTGAAATTAAGTCGAGCAGGACCATTCATTCGCAATTTTTTTCAAGCCTGGCCTATTTTCAGGAGTTGTCTGGCGCTTTGCCGGAAGAGAGTTTTCTGATATATGGGGGTGAGGAAGTGCAAAAAAGGACTACTGCTCAGGTTCTGGGGTGGCGGTCTCTGCGGGATATTCCCCTTTGAGATCCTGCTTCAATTGTTCATTTCCCAACAATTATTGTCCGGTTTTGAACATCACTAAGGTCCGGCATAATTGGTGTTTGTGGCCAGCCTTCTAAGGCTGGACAAAGGTAAGTCCATGGACAATGCCACGGACATCCGCATGGCCTATGTGAATGACAACTTCTTTAAAACGCTGAAGATCGATCTGCCGGCCGGCCCCTGGCCCTGGCAGACACGTCGAGCCAGGAGCAAAGCATTCGGGTGGTGGTCAACGAATCGGCCCTGAAGCGGCTGGGGCTCAGCCTGGAGGATGCCCTGGCACTGTGCTCTACTCCGATTTTGAAGAGGTGCATATAGAAGCTACCGTGGTCGGCGTCATGGAGGATATTCTGTACCAGAACCTCAGAAGTGAATGAGCCTTTAAGGCGGAAACCCGCATGGGTTGAGGCGCTCCGTAGTGAATAACACATTGTTGTGTAAAGGCATTATTTTCCCGCGCCCGCCTGCCGTGCTGCCAGGAAGGCAGGTTTGTAAATCCTGGAAGCGTTTTGCTGGATTTTTCAGAATTTGACAGCGTATAAAGCAAATTTTTTTATTTTTGATTAATGCTAGAAGCAGTTTTATTCAAAAAGTAGTTTTACTATAAATCAAAATGGAGAAGATCAGGCTAAGATCCAACCAGAAAATAGAGATGGTATCTCTGGACTATCAACGGGATGAGCTTCGCAAATTTGACTGGAGCCTGCGCCTGATGGGCATTAAGGGGGCACGTGGTATCGGAAAGACCACCCTTCTATTACAGCACCTCCGTCAAAAGTATGGCTTCAGTGAAAAAGCCATATACGCCTCTTTGGATGATATCTATTTTACTGAGAACAGGCTCATTGATTTTGTAGAGGATTTCTATCGGAACGGAGGTTTGTATTTATATCTGGATGAGGTGCACAAATACCCGGATTGGGCTATTGAAGTCAAAAACATCTATGATACTTATCCCGGCCTGCAGATTTTTTTCACCGGGTCTTCCATGCTGGAAATTCAGAAAAGCAATGCCGATCTGAGCCGCAGAGCAATTATTTTTCCTTTGCAGGGGTTGTCATTCCGGCAGTTCCTGGATCTTAAATATCAGATAAAAGCCCCTGTATTTTCACTGGAGGATATTCTGGAAAATGCAAATGAAGCCATAACGTCTTTCGGCCGTGACTTCAAACCCTACCCTCTTTTCAGAGAATATCTTCAAAAAGGGTACTATCCGTTCTTCAAAGAGGAGGAAAAGTTTTATTTCGACCGCCTGGAAGGGGCGGTTAGGGCAGTGATTGAGACGGATTTTCCGTTGCTGCACAATATTGATATCAGGAACATTCGCCGCATCTACCAGCTCTTGTTGGCCGTTTCCACTTCACCTCCTTTTACACCAAATATTAAAAAACTGAGCGAGAGAGCCGGGCTTTCCCGGAACACCTTGCTACAGTACATCTATCATTTGGAGCAGGCTGATATTTTAATGCTTTTACAGAGCCCGAGAAAAGGGATAACCTTATTGCAAAAGCCGGAAAAAATATTCCTGGAAAACACCAATCTGCTTCATGCCTTTGCACCTACCGGGCTGGATATTGGCATGGTAAGAGAAACTTTTGCGCTCAATCAACTAAAAGCCGTTCACAGGATAAACTACCCGGATAAGGCCGGAGATATTCTTATTGATGAACAATTCGTTTTTGAAGTTGGCGGCAAATCAAAAAAGCAGGACCGCTTGGCCAATACAGAAAACCATTTCATCATTGCAGACGACTGGGACTTCAAAGTGGGCAACAAGATCCCCATCTGGCTTTTGGGGCTGCTTTATTGACTTTTACAATTTAAATCGTACACCTCCCATTACCCACCGCCCCGGCATCTGGGCGCCCAGGATATCCTGGTAATCCTCATCGAACAGGTTGTGCGCCTGCAGGTTCAGGCCGAACTGCTCGGTGAGCTGATAGCCCAGCCGGGCATTCCAGAGCTGGTAGCTGGGCGTAAGGCGCGCATTGATGGCGGCAGCCTGCCGTGCCGGGCGCTCCTTATACAGGCCATTCAGGGCCAGTTCCAGTTTGCCGCTCTCCAGGATAAGGTTAGTGGTGAGCAGGTGGCGGGCATGGCTGGAGATGTATACCGAGATCACGTCCTCCTCATTGCTGGTGTTCAGGTAGGTGTAGCCCAGGGACCACTGCAGGCTTGCCTGCTCTCCCAAGGAGGTATTTACCCAGGATTCAAACTCCAGTCCATTGGCCTGCACGTCGGTGATGTTGGTGGCGTAGAAGTACTCGGCGCCTTCCTGCAGGTTCTGGTTATTGGGAATGTCCGTCTCGTTGGTGGGCACGTAGTCGATGAGGTTAGACGACTGCCGGAAGAAGGCGGTGGCCCTGAGCTGCCAGTGTGGCGTCAGGCGGTAGTCCAGCCCGATCTCTTCCGACCAGGCGCGCTCGGCTTCCAGATTGGGGTTGCCGAGGTTGCGGCCAGGGGTGAGGTTTTCCAGCTTGAAGGACACGTAGCGCTCGGTATAGTCCGCCGCCCGGATGCTTCTGCCGGCGGAGGCTCGCAGGGTGATATTGGGCAGCACGTAGGAAATATTGAGCTGAGGAGTGAACTCCAGGCCGTAATTGTCGTCATAATCCAGGCGCATGCTTCCCGTCAGGTTGAGCTGTTGAGTAGGGCGGTATACGCCCATGGCGTAGGCGCCGTAGTGCATGTCATCGTGGTTGCCGCGGTCGGTGCTTTCCACCGCCCGCCGGTCGGCCTGGCCGCCGAACTTCAGGGAGAGGCCCTCACTGACGATCTGCAGGTGGTTGAGGTTGAGGTTCCAGAACTGCGTGGTATGCTCGTTGGTGGAGGGGAAATCCGGGCTGAAGACAAACTCGTCCGTGCCGTTGCGGTAGGCCAGTTGCAGGTCGGTGCTGCTGTTCTTTCCCGTTTTGGCTACCCGCAGCTGATTCCACCAGTTGCGGGTGGTTTCCACAGACTTATCGAAGGGGCTGGCCGTGTAGAAATAACGGGCGCTGAAGTTGCGGTCGTCGTAGGCGCTGCGGGCCTGTATGCTCCAGTTGTTATTGAGGCGGTAGCCCAGCGACAGGCCGACTGTTTTCAGGTTGAAGAAATTATTATAACCTTCCAGCGTGGTGTTCTCCAGGAGCTGCTCTTCGATGTATTCGCCATCCGACTGGTTCAAATAGAAGCCGCCGCCGGCGTAAAACCTGTCTTTCCGGACGGAGAACCCCTGCTGCGCACTCACCAGCCGGTGCTCCCCGTAGTTGAGCTGGCCGCTGATCTCGCTTTCCTCCTCCCGCTCGCTGCTAAAGCCTTTGGTGATGATATTGATAACGCCCCCCACCGCATCAGCCCCATACATGGCGGAGGCAGCTCCGCGCAGGACTTCGATGCGTTCGATCTCGGCGGGGGTGACGGGAATGTAGCTGTTGAAGTGGGCCGTCAGCGGGTCGTTGAGCTTCATGCCGTCTACCAACACCATCACCTGGGTAAAGGTAGCGCCCCGCATGCTGATGTCGCCCTGGGCGCCGAAGGCATTGCGGGACTGTACTTCGATGCCGGGAATGTACTGCAGGAGTTCATCCAGGGAGGTGAAGGCCATTTTCTGAATGTCCTTGCCCTCGAGCACCGAGATGTTTCGGCCGGTTTCCGTCAGTTGCAGCGGGATGCGGGTGGTTTTCACTACCACGGTATCCAGGCCGGTCATCATCTGCCCCCGGGCAAAAGTGGAGATAAACAAAAGAATGAAAACATATAGGTGGTTGGGAGTGATCTTCTTCATGTTTTTTTACTGGCTTTTGTCGATTTGAGGGGGCAAAAATAGGGAATTTCCGTTTCTTTCAGCTTTCAACCGAAACTTCACTATCTTAGTAAGAAAGAACAGCCCTGCCACCATGCAAAGAACCTGGAGCTACATACTTTGGTATAGTATATCGGCCTTGTCGATGGCTGCCTTAGTGGGTTGTCAGGAGCCCCCCCAGCTAAAGCAATACCACATAGGGTTTTCCCAATGCTGCGATGACCCCTGGCGGGACGTGATGGAAGCGGAAATGTACCGTGAGCTTGCTTTTCATCCTGAGCTGGAACTGCAGATCAAAGTGGCCAATAACAATAGCAGCACTCAGATTGATCAGATCCGGGAATTGCTCGGGATGGATATCGATCTATTGATCGTTTCTCCCAATGAATCCATGCCGCTGACCCCGGCCATTGAAGAAGTATATCGGGCGGGTATCCCTGTCATACTGATCGACCGCAAAACCGAATCAGAACAATTCACCGCTTATATCGGGGCCGATAATTATGAAATTGGAGCCACTGCCGCCCATTATATGGCCGGCCAGTTTGACGGAATAGTTAAAGTCATTGAACTGCAACTGGGCATGACCATGACCCCGGCCCAGGGGCGCAGCCGCGGATTTCGGGATGTTTTGGTGGAGTACCCCGGCATGGAGGTATTGGCCCGGGTAGAAATGACGGTGGGAATGGAAGAGTTGAGGGTCCGGTTTCTGGAAGCCCTTCAGCAGTATTCCGGCGCCCAGGCTGTTTTTGCCCATAGTGATTTTCTGGCGGAAAATGCCTACCGGTGGGCTCAGGAAGTAGGCAGAGCGGATGAGCTTTTTTTTCTTGGTATTGACGGCATCCCCGGGCTGGGCAAGGGTATTCAGGCAGTCGAGGACGGCGTGCTCGATGCCTCACTGCTCTATCCTACCGGTGGCGCGGAGGCCATTCAACTGGCACTTTCTATCTTGAATAACCTGCCTTTTGAAAAGGATAACACGCTTCAGACCATCGTCATCAATAAAAGTAATGCCCGGATACTACATCTTCAGATGAAAAAAGTGGAAAGCCTTCAGCGCAATATTGATGGCCAGCTGGAAGCGATTGAGGACCTCAACAGGATCTATCTCAACCAGCGAACCTATATTTTCATCCTGGTGCTCAGCCTGGTGCTGGCTATTGTATCCGGAGGCGTTTTGTTGCGATCGCTGCGGGTAAAAGAGGAGATGAACAAAAACCTGGAAGCGAAAAACCGCGAAGTGTTGGAGCAGCAACAGCAGATCGTCACCATGTCGGAAGAGCTGAAAGAGGCCACTCAGGCCAAGATGGATTTTTTCACCAATATTTCACATGAGTTCCGTACGCCGCTCACGCTGATCCTGGGATATGTAGAAGGGATGCTCGCCGGCGGCAGCACCGGAGGCAAAGCGGCCCGGCAAGACCTCGGCATGGTGCGCAAGAATGCCCTCCGGCTGTTGCGCCTCATCAACCAACTGATGGATTTCCGGAAAACGGAAAGTGGGAAGATGGCAGTGCGGGCAAGTGAAAACGACCTGGTGGCCTTTACCCGCGATATTGTGGAGGCTTTCCGTAAAATGGCGGATAAGCGCAACATCGATTTGGGCTTTTTCGCTGTAGAGGAAGAATTGTCGGCCTGGTTCGATGTCAATATGATGGACAAAGTGCTGTTCAACCTGTTATCCAATGCCTTCAAGTTCACTCCCGATAGGGGAAAGGTCCAGGTGGCAGTCGTCAAGGACCCGATTGCTGAAAAGGCCATCATAAAAGTGGAAGACAATGGGCGGGGAATGTCAAAAGAGGAGGCGGAGCGGGCTTTCGAACAGTTCTATCAGGCCGGCAGCAACCGTTCCGGAGGAACGGGCCTGGGGTTATCCCTGTCTAAGGAACTGGTGAGTTTGCATTCCGGAGAAATAACAGTTTGGAGCGAGCCGGCTAAGGGCACCCGGTTTGAAGTATCGTTACCGCTCGGTGCTACCCACCTGAGTGAAAGCCAGAAGGCCGGCCCGAAACCAGACAGCATCTCCTATGATGAGCTGGCCTTTTTAGAAGAAGAAGAGAAACCGGAAACAGCTGCTCTGCCGACAGCTTCCACTGAGGGCGAGCACACCATTCTGGTGGTTGAGGATAATGACAACCTGCGCTCCTTTTTGATGAAGCATTTCGGGAGTGCCTACCATATCCGGGAGGCTGCGGATGGCAATGCCGGCCTGGACATGGCCCTGGAAGAAATTCCCGACCTCATCATAGCGGATATCATGATGCCGGGAAGGGATGGCCTGGAACTGGCCAGAATACTGAAAACCGATCTGCGCACTTCCCATATACCCATCGTCCTGCTCACGGCCCAGAGCAGTATGGATCAGAAAATTCAAGGCATACAAACGGGGGCTGATGCTTATGTGACTAAACCTTTCAACCTGAATTTCCTCTCAGAAGTAATTAAAAACCTGCTCCATGGCAGGCAGGCGCTCAAAGACCGCTTCAGCGCGGTCATTCAACCGGGCCAGCTCCCGGCCGGTATGGGCAGCCTGGACGAACAGTTCCTCAGGAAGTTTACCCAGTATGTGGAAACACATTATGAGGACCAAAGCCTGACCGTCGAAAACCTGAGCGAAGCGTTCGGCTTGTCCAGGGTTCAGCTGTATAGAAAGGTGAAGGCCCTGCTTGGAGAAAGCGTTAACGACTATATCCAGCAGGTGCGCTTAAAGAAAGCCAGCCGTTTTTTGCTGGAAGGAGAACTGACGGTGGCGGAGATCGCCTATAAGGTAGGGTATTCTTCCCCGGCTTATTTTTCTACGGCCTTCAAAGGGAAGTACGCTTGTTCCCCCAGTGAGTACCGGGAAAAAAAAGCAAGTCTCCAAGCAGGCTTTAAGCCGTAACATTTCCCTAAGCCCGTGTAACATTATTGAAACTCACCTAGCTTTCTGTAAAAAATACAACAAGTAGTAAAAAATTGATTATCAACTAATTGTGGGGCTTTTAATTGGTGTAACAAATTCGAAAGGATTTGAAACAATCCTGTAATCCTCTCCTTTTTCTTCCCCTTAGATTTGTGTTATCGAAAATAGCGGATGTGAACCGCGAATAAGGTTCTACCGGCTCATTTGATTTTTTTAAATATCATACCAGCATGAAAAATGTAAAACACCTCCTATCGGTTGTAGCGTGTTCCGTCATCTTTCTGGCGGGGGCCGCGGCCCAGAATACGCTATCCGGTAAAGTCATCGATGCCGACACCCAGGAGCCGCTCATCGGCGCCAACATCGTGATCACCGGAACAACTACCGGAACGATCACCGGCCTTGACGGCACATATGAATTGGAATTGCCCGAAGGGCTTACTTCCATCACTGTTTCTTATACGGGCTACGAATCCAAAGTTTTCGAAAATGTTCAGCCGGGTGAGTTGAATATTGGCCTGACGGCGGGCCAGGTCCTGGACGAAGTCGTCGTTGTAGGTTATACTTCCCAACAGAAAAAAGACATTACCGGAGCGGTTTCCGTAGTGAAAGTAGAGGAACTTTCTGCTGTGGCTACCCCCAATGTGATCAGCAAGCTTCAATCCAGAGTGCCGGGGCTGTCCTTTACCTCTTCGGGAGTTCCCGGAGGCAACGACACCCAGATCTCGATCCGGGGGCTGACATCGGTGTTTGGAGGTACCGGCCCGCTGTGGGTCATAGACGGGGTACAGACCACCAATCCGGCGGGCCTGAACCCCAATGAAATCGAAAGTATCCAGGTTTTAAAAGACGCCGCCTCGGCGGGTATTTATGGCACAGAAGCCGCCAGGGGGGGGATCATTGTCACGACCAAACAGGCCCGAAGCGGAACGGGCGGATTCTCGCTGAACAACCTTGTTACTTACAATACCATTCGGGAAGACTTCGATGTGCTTGGCGGCCAGGAATGGCTGGATGTCAGATATATTGCTCAGGGCAAAACTCCTGTTACAGCCGGCAGTTTTACTTATGAACCCGGGACGGAACTTCCCACTTTTCTCGATGACAACAACAACCTGAGATTATCCAATACGGATTGGGTGGATGTGATCATGGGCAATTCCATCTCGGCCACTACTGACCTGGGGTACTCCTTTGCCAATGATACCTGGAAAGTTTATGTGGGCGCCGGATATGCCTCCGATAACGGAATCATGGAATATACAAATTACGAACGCGGTAATTTGCGGCTGAATGCCAGCGTGAAATTGTTCAAAGACAGGCTTACCATTGGAGAAAACCTGACCGTATCGAAATTCAGTGAGGTGAAAGCCAATGCAACAGAAGACGCTCTGCTACAGAACCCCTTAATTCCGGTATATGGAGAAGATGGTACCTGGGGAGGGCCCGTTGGGGCCGGCTTACAGGATAAATGGAACCCACTCGCCATTTTGTATGTCAACCGGAACAATGTCGAAAAGTCGCTGAGGTCATTCGGTAATCTCTACGCCGATGTAAATATTTTGAAAGGCCTGGCCTTCAGCAGTAAGTTCAATTTCGACATCAATCAGTTTAAATTTGATGAGCAAACCGAATCCTTCAACCAGAATGGCAGCATTCTCGGCAACAGGATACTGCTTGACGGCCAAGAATTCTCCAGGTTCGTCAGAAGAAGAAATGACGCCCAAACCTATATTTGGACCAATCTGCTGACATTTAAACGCGATTTCGGGCCACATACCCTGGATGCTTTTATCGGCCATGAGATATTCGACAGAAACCAGGAAAACAAATTCCATCGCGTTCAGGTACCGCTTGGTACAGATGTTGACTTCGAAAACATCGAAAGCTATGACGTCATTGCCGACAATTCCATCCTCGATGCCTATGGCATAGGAGCCGACAGCAGAAGGGTCTCTCAGTTTGCTAAAGTTTCCTACGATTTTGCCGATAAATATTACATCGCCTCCAGTATTCGGCGCGATGGATCCTCCCGCTTTGGTAAGAACAGCCGCTACGCCATCTTTCCTACGCTCTCTCTCGGCTGGACGCTGAGTAATGAAAACTTCCTGGCCGGCAACAGATATATCGACGACTTTAAACTACGCTTTTCCTGGGGCGGGAACGGAAATGCCGATATCCTGGAATATGCGCAGTACTCTATCTTCAATAATGCACTGGAGAACAGCAATTATGATCTGGATGGAGATGGGGAAGGCCCGATCAGCGAGGGCGTTTCGGCCAATCAGGTCGGGAACCCGGACCTGAAATGGGAGCAGTCTTATCAGACGAATATCGGCCTGGACCTGTCCCTTTTTGATTATCGTATCAAACTTGCAGTGGACCTCTACGAAAAGAACACTTCCGGCCTGCTGCTCCAGATCATCCAGCCCTCCGTGCTCGGCGAGGCCGGAAAGACGCTGTTCTTTAATGCGGGTGACATGACGAACCGAGGTATTGACCTGGCCCTGGGCTATCAATCTGATCCGGTCAAAGGCCTCCGGTACGGTATTGACCTTATCTTTTCTGCCTACCGCAATGAAGTGACCCAACTGAACAATGCCGATAACTTCATCCTGGAAGGGGTATCCTTCACAGGTGTCGGCCATCCCATTGGCTCCTATTACGGTTTCATCGCCGATGGCATCTTCAGGACGCCGGAGGAAGTGGCTGTTCATGCCGAGCAGACCGGGAAAGGCCTGGGCAATATACGCTACCGGGACCTCAATGGCGATGGGGTCATCAACCAGGACGACAGGACAATCATCGGTAACCCGCATCCCGATTTCATTTACGGCATCAATCTTTTCCTGGAGTACGAAAGGTGGAGCCTCAGCTTCTTCTTTGATGGAAGACAGGGCAATGAAATGTACAATGCCCAGCGGGAATTACTGGACTTCCCCTACTTCGGATTCAACCACGGAAGAAATACCCTGGACGCCTGGGCGCCGGATAACGCCAACTCTTTGATCCCCGCCCTGAGCACATCGGATGTCAATGATCAGCGGCGCCCTTCCACCTATTTCGTTGAAGATGGCTCCTTCTTCCGGCTGAGGAACGTCAACCTGGCCTATTTCTTTACTCCACAGCTGCTTGACAAAATTGGCTTTAAAAGAGCAAGCATTTTCATTCAGGCGGAAAACCTGCTCAACTTCACTTCCTTTACCGGTTTCGATTACGAGGTTCCGGGCCTGAGCAGAACGGGTATTGGCATCGCCGGACTGGGTACCTATCCGCATACCAAATCATACAGCTTCGGTTTGAACTTTGATTTCTAGTTCCTTGACAACTCCCGTGATTCAGAGACCCTGAATATGTCAAAGAAGGATTTCTAAAAAAAATAGTCAGATGAAAAACATAAAGATCCATTTAGCCTTAATCCTCTCTTTCCTGCTGGCGGCCTCCTGTGAGGACTATCTGGATGTCCGGCCGGAGAATGTAATTTCTGAGGACAACCTGGATATTGAAGAATTGGTAGTGAGCGCTTACAGCGCCCTGGACTATCGTTTCAATACCGGAGAATTCAGAGACAACTGGCCTTTTGACCACGCTCCTTCCAATTGGGTGTTTTCGGATATCAGGAGCGGCGACGCCTACAAGGGCGGTGGAGGTGTTGGTGACAACCCCGGCGGGGGCATGCATGCGCTGGAGATTCACCAGGTTTTTCCATCATCAGACAATGTATACAATCTGTGGAGAGCCCTATACTTTGGGCTGTTCCGGGTGAACAATGCCATCATTACCCTCAACGAGGCGACGGATTTTGCCAATAAGGATTTGAGAATTGCCGAAATGCAGGTGCTGCGGGCACACTTCTATTTTGAATTGATGAAAAACTTCGGCTCCTTCGTCTATATAGATGAGAACACGCCTATCGGGGAAGTAACGAGCCTGCCGAATTCGTTCGACGAAAACTTTTTGTGGAGTAAAATTGAAGAGGGCCTTAATGCCGCCATCCCTGTCCTGCCGGAGACACAAGCGGACCTGGGTAGGGTGAATAAACTGGTTGCTCACGCCTATCTGGCAAAAGCCAAGTTATTCCAGGGGAAGTGGAATGAGGCCATTGCGAATGCAGACCGGGTGCTTGCGGGCCCCTACCAATTGGTAGAGGACATCGAAAAGCTCTATTCCGTGCCCGGATATGGCAATGATGAGAATGTCTTTGCCATCCAATACTCCATAAACGACGGCTCGGAATTCGGGAACCTGAATTTTGGAGACTTACTTAATTCTCCTGATTCACCAGCTGACGACATCAATCACCCCTATCTCAATGGGGACGACTTTCACAAGCCTTCCCAAAATATCGTCAATGCCTTTAAGGTGGATGAAAACGGCCTGCCCTTACTGGATACCTACAATAATGCAGGCCTGCCCCCCCGCGATATCAGCACTCCGGTCGACCCCCGGCTGGATCATTCCGTAGGCAGGCCAGGCATCACCTGGAAAACCTGGACGGCCATGCCCCAGCAGGATAACTGGAGCCGGGACGTAGCCACCTACGGGCTGTATGTGAGAAAAAAGAACCAGATAGACCCCAACTCCGGCCTGAGAGCCTCCGGCGGTTTCCCCTGGGCAAAGGGAGCCCTGGATCGGGCCCTGATCAAGATCAGCGATGTCATGCTTTGGAAAGCCGAAGCCTCCATCGAACTGGGGGATATCGAAACCGGAATGGCGCTGATCAACCAGATCAGAGAACGCGCCATGAATGCTCCTTACGTCAGAGATTTTGTAGACGATACCAAGCCCGCCGCCAATTATCAGATAGGCCTCTATCCTACAAATGTAACCCAGGACTATGCCCGAAAAGCCTTGCGCATGGAAAGGCGGCTGGAGCTGCACAATGAAGGGCATCATTTTTACGACCTGGTTCGGTGGGGCATCGCCGCCAATTGGATCAATGACTACATGACGGCGGAAAGCGCCAAGCGGGCTTACTATGCCGGCGCGAGTTTCACACCAGACAGAGACGAATACCTTCCGATCCCTCAAATTGAGATCGACGCCTCAGGCGGCATCCTGATTCAACGCGATAACTATTAAACAAAAACCACAAAACACATTTGGATCATGAAAAATATATATAACAATCTCAAATGGGGCATTTTCCTGCTTGTAGCCGGTATCCTGCTATTCCACACCGGTTGTCAGGATGAACTGCTCTTTGAAGACCACGTTCCGGATTACACCTATTCCATCATTCGGAATTTCACCGCCAACGGCCAGGCCGCTGACATTGACCATACCAATGGCGCCATTACCGCCACCTTGCCGGCAGGAAGCAGCCTTTCCTCAGTGACAGTTGAGATCTCTTTGCCGGAAGGCGCTACGGTGAGCCCGGAATCGGGAAGTACAGTTGACTTCTCCAAAGGGCCTGTGATCTTCACGGTTTCAAACAACAGAGTTGAAAGAGAATACACGGCCACGATCTCTGTATATGGAAACCCCTTGATCATGTCCTTTTCCATTGGTGAAAATATGGGAGAAATGGATCAGGAGAATGGCGTCATTAATATCACTGTGGGAAGCCAGGAGGATATTACTAATCTGGTTCCGCAATTTACGATTCCCGCCGGAACAACCGTCATGCCGGCCTCGGGCGTAGCGCAAAACTTTTCCAATCCGGTTAAGTATACGGTGGTGTCTGATGACGGATTTACCGGCAAGTCTTACCTGGTATACGTTACGCAGATCGAAGCGCCCGCCATTACCAGTTTTTCGGTAGATGGCATTGCAGGAACGATACTTGAGGGAGAACAAAAGATCATCCTTTTACTTCCGCCCAGCTACGACCTTTCCAGCATTGCACCGGTTATTGAGGTACCCGAGGGCCAGTCCGTATCTCCGGAAAGCGGCGCTCCGCAGGATTTCTCCGGCGGGCCTGTAGACTATACGGTTACCAATACCGAAGGGTTTACTAAAGTGTACGAGGTTTCGGTGAGCCTGGGAAGTTCCAATATTGCGTTTATCGGCGATGGCGATGATGTCAACTCCATTGTTGATGATGATGCCAGGGCGGCTGCGCTATACCTGCAAACCAAATATCCGGATGAATTCAATTACATCAAATTCTCGGATATTACAGCGGAGGCGCTTGAAGACATCAACGTAGTGATGCTGTATTACCTGACCCCCTTACCCAATCAGGGCTACTCCGCCACGCCGGATAATGCAATGGCCATGCTGCCGGCAGAACTTCAGCCCGGCACAGCTCAGAGTGATGCTTTGACGGCATGGGTGAGAGCGGGCGGCCATATGTTCGTCGCCGGCGATCCCACCCCTTTCATTCAT
>CAYVVK010000027.1:0-4788 GCA_964454855.1 uncultured Phaeodactylibacter sp.
CGGCCATCAATACAGCCCGGGAGCAACTGCAGGCCAAAGGCCTGTCAGTGATTCCCCTGCCGGTATCCGCCGCTTTCCACACCGCCTATGTGAAGCATGCGCAGGAACCCTTCGCCCGATTTGTGCATACCCGGCAATTCCACAAGCCGGCCATTCCGGTTTATGCCAATACAACCGGGCAGCCTTATCCGGACGATACCGATGATCAACACGCCATCCTGGAAGAACAGATCCTGAACCCCGTTCTTTTCAAACAACAGATCGAGAACATCTACCAGGCGGGCGGGCGCGTCTTTGTGGAATTTGGGCCCAAAGAGGTACTTTCCAAACTGGTGTCGGACATTCTGCAAGACAAAGAACATGTCGCCCTGGGCGTCAATCCAAGTGCTCAGAAGGACAGCGACCTGCAATTCCGCCAGGCCGCCCTCCAATTGCGCGTCCTGGGCCTGCCACTACAACATGCCGACCCTCACAAAAGGGAAGCTCAAGCGGCCGCTGCGAAAACCAAACTGGACGTGGCGCTGAGCGGCAACAACTATGTTTCCGCACCCACCCAACAAGCCTATCAGGAAGTGCTGAACGACGGCTTCCGGATCTCCGGCGGCCAGGAAAAGGTAGTGGAGAAAATAGTGGAGGTGGAAAAGGTCGTCGAGGTTCCGGTGGAAACGCAAATGGATTTTCAAACCGAAAATGAAGAAGAAGCTATGAATAAAGAAGCTCTTAAAATATTGCAGGCGGCCCTCGAGTCGTTCAATACGCATCAAACAAAGTCGCTCGAAATATTCGAGCGGTTCATGCGGGAACAAAACCAGCAGGCGCAGCTGCTGCTGCAGTTGATATCGCGACAGGTTGAGGGGCCCCAGGCCTCCGAAAAAGCAAAGCCGCTGGACAATGGCTTCTCCAAGCCGGCAGCTCCTGCACCCACACCAACGGGAGCAACCGCTAACGGCGCCAATGGCTTTCACAAGGAAGCTGCCGAACCGGTAGCGCCAGCCGTCCAAACACCCCCGCCTCCGGCAAATGAGGCGCCTGCTGCACCGGATGGCCTAGATCCCACCATACTCGAAAAAGCCCTGATGGAAGTGGTCAGCGATAAGACCGGCTACCCCGCCGAAATGCTCGAACTGAGCATGGACATGGAGGCCGACCTGGGCATCGATTCCATCAAACGCGTCGAGATATTCGGCGCCCTGGCCGCCCAGTACCCCGAAATGTCCGGGATCAACCCCAGCGAACTGGCCGAACTGCGCACCCTCGGACAGATCGTCAACTATGTGGGGCAGAAAGGTGGGGCGACAGTGGCGCAGCCAAAGGTTGAGGTTGAGGTTGAGGT
Source organism: uncultured Phaeodactylibacter sp. (assembly GCA_964454855.1). Classification (GTDB taxonomy): domain Bacteria; phylum Bacteroidota; class Bacteroidia; order Chitinophagales; family Saprospiraceae; genus CAYVVK01. The sequence goes on from CAYVVK010000027.1 coordinate 1,334, forward strand.
TGAGGCTGAGGTTGAGGATACGCCCGCTGCCGAAGCCCCGGCTCCCAAAAACGGTACGGATACGGCCAAACTGGAAAAAGCCCTGATGGAAGTGGTCAGCGATAAGACCGGCTACCCCGCCGAAATGCTCGAACTGAGCATGGACATGGAGGCCGACCTGGGCATCGATTCCATCAAACGCGTCGAGATATTCGGCGCCCTGGCCGCCCAGTACCCCGAAATGTCCGGGATCAACCCCAGCGAACTGGCCGAACTGCGCACCCTCGGGCAGATCGTCGATTACGTCGGCGAGAACGGTAAAAAAAAACTACTAGTATAACGGCCCCTGCTGCTCCTGCTCCCGAAGCAGGCAACCCGGCCGCCCGGATCAGAACCGCTGCGTTCCACGGTGTGGAGCGCAGCGAAGTCGGGCTGAAGTTTTTGCCACAGCCAGACCAGCTGGAATACTCCCTGCCCGACACACATCTTATGCTGGTAACCAACGAAGGTTCAGAACTGACTGCCCAGGTGCTGCATCAATTGAAAGAGCGCGGCCACCGGGCAGCTGTACTGAACCTTCCTTCCCTTCCGAACCCCATTACCGAAAGGGCCGTCACGCTTACCGGCACTTCGGATGAAGCTGTAAAAACCGCCCTCGATACCATCCGGGCTCAATACGGTGAGGTGGGCGGCTTCATTCACCTTCATCCTCATTTCGAATTTCAAAACGGCAATTTCACCCAGCACTTTCCCGCCGAGCGGGAGGTCGTCAAAACCCTCTTCTTTTTGGCCAAGCACTTGCAAAAACCACTGAACGCTCTTGGGCAGCAGCAACGCGCCGGCTTCCTGGCCGTTACCCGCATGGACGGGCAACTGGGGCAGGGCAGGCGCGGCAATGTTTCCGTCATCGGCGGCGGCATCACCGGCTTGGTGAAAAGCCTCAACCTGGAGTGGGCGCCGGTATTCTGCCGGGCGCTGGACATTCAGCCGGAATTGCCGGCAAAGGCCATGGCAGCTCAGGCCCTTGCCGAGCTGCACGACGCCGATGTATCACATGTGGAGGTGGCTTTCTCCGAAGAGGGCCGAAAAACCACCAGCGTACAAGCCGTTGAGGTAGCAGAGCACAGCGAGATCCGTACCGAGGTAACTTCCGGTTCCGTATTCCTCGTCAGCGGCGGAGCGCGGGGCGTGACGGCCACCTGTGTGGTAGAAATGGCTAAAGCATTTCAGTGTAAATTTATTTTGCTGGGCCGTTCGTCCGGTGAATTCGAAATACCTGCTTATGCCAAAGAAGAACAGGATGAAGGCGCCCTGAAGCGGCTCATCATGGACGACATGAAAGCACGGGGAGAAAAACCCAACCTGGCCGCGGTCAAGCGCACTTACAAGAATATCGTGGCCAAAAGAGAAATTGACGAAACCATTGGCCGGATTGAAGCCCGGGGCGGGAAAGCCATTTACGTACAAGGCGACGTAACCCACCCAAAGAGCTTCCAAACAGAGCTTAGATCTGCAACGGAAACCCTGGGAAAAGTAACCGGCATCATCCACGGCGCCGGCCGGCTGGCCGATAAATACATACAAGACAAGACAGAGGACGATTTCGAGAACGTCCTTTCCGTAAAGCTGGACGGGCTACTGGCTCTCCTGCAAAGTGTCGATATTCACCAGTTAGATCATCTGATCCTGTTCTCTTCGGTGGCCGGTTTCTACGGTAATGTAGGGCAAACCGACTACGCCCTCGCCAATGAGATACTGAGCAAGGCGGCTCACCTGTTCAAAACCAACCACCCCAATACCCACGTTTCGGCCATCAACTGGGGAGCCTGGGACAGCGGGATGGTCAGCGGCGAGCTGAAAGCGCAGTTTGAAGCGGCAGGCGTCACACTGGTCAACAGCCAGGGCGGAGCGGCCATGTTCGTCAACGAGCTGAACGAGGCCTATGCCGATCAGCCCCAGGTGGTCATCGGGGGGACATTGCCGTCGGCCGTCAGCTACCTGAGCGAAGATCTGCGCACCTACCGAATCCGCCGTAAGCTGACGCTGGAGGCCAACCCCTTTCTCCACCACCATGTCATACAGGATAATGCCGTGCTACCTGTGGTGAACGCCGTCGGCTGGATGGCGCACACCTGTGAAAAGCTGTACCCCGACTTCCGCATTTTCAAGGTTGAAAATACCCGGCTGTTCAAGGGTATCGTCTTTGACGGAACGCAGAAGGAGGATTACACCATCGAACTGAAAGAGGTGGAAAAGAACCAGGAGCGGATCGTCTTTGAAACAGCGGTCCTGAGCCAGGGAGAAAAGCTGCCCACCTTTCACTACAAGGCAACAGTAAGCCTTTTGAATAAGCAGGCGGAGCGGGAAACGCCAGGTTTCCAAGCTCAGCTCAGCGGCAACTACCAGCCGGAAAGCGGAGCGGCCCTGTACGAGAACGGAGCGCTCTTCCACGGCCACTATTTCCAGGGCATCGAGCAGATCCTGGATTGCACGGAAAACCAGATCGTCCTGTCCTGTAAAGCGACGGAGGTGCCCCTTGCCGAGCAGGGGCAGTTCCCGGTGGGTTCCGTCAATACTTTTTTCACAGACATCCAGTATCAGGGCATGGTCGTATGGGTACAGCGCCTGATGGGCGGAGCCAAAAGCCTGCCCCTGCAGACTGATTCAGCCGTCATTTACCGGAACATCCCTTTCGGTAAAGAACTGTTCGTCCACGTAGGCATCACCGAGGCCACGGATTTCAAAATGGTGGCCGAGTGCACGGTTTATGATGAGAACGGAACTGTGTATATGAAAACAACGGGCGCGACGGTGACGGTATCGAAGCAGCTGGTGTGGTAGCAAGGCAAACAAAAGAATAAACATGACCAGAATAGCCATCATAGGAACTTCAGGCCTTTTTCCCGGCTCCTCCACGCCGGAGGAATTCTGGAACAACCTGATGCGGGGCAAAGACCTCACCGGCCTGGCCACGGAAGAAGACTTCGGCGCAGGCCCGGAGGTGTTCTACCAGCCCGGCAAGGGGGTGGTCGATAAATGCTACTCCCTGCGCGGAGGTTACATCCGGGATTTCGAGTTCGACCCCAATGGTTACGAACTACCTTCGGAACTGCTGGCCCGGCAGGACAAGCTGTATCAATGGCCGCTTTATGTCGCGCGGGAAGCCTTACGGGAGGCTGGCTACTTCAATGACAAGGACAGCCTGCAGCGTTGCGGCCTCATCCTGGGCAACCTGTCTTTTCCTACCGGTTCTTCTCACCGCCTGCTGGCCGGCATATACACCCAAACCATGGAAAAGGCCCTGCAGGAGCTCCTCCATGGAGAAAAGCTCCACATCCCGTCCGCCAAAATGGAGTTGCCGGACAATGAGGTGCCCGGCTGGACGGTTTCGCAAATGGCCAGCAAAGCCCTGGGCCTGGGCGCCGGCCATTACACCCTCGATGCCGCCTGCGCCACCTCCCTCTACGCCATCAAGC
>CAYVVK010000027.1:4798-7480 GCA_964454855.1 uncultured Phaeodactylibacter sp.
GATGAACTGCTCACTGGTAAGGCCGATATGATGCTGGCGGGGGCTGTCTGCGCATCAGACCAGCTGTTCATCCACATGGGCTTCTCTATTTTCCACGCCTATGCCGGAGCAGATGACAAGTTCGTTCCGCTCGACAAGGGCTCCGCCGGGCTGGTCTCCTCTGAGGGCGCCGGCATGGTGGTGCTCAAACGGCTGGAAGATGCCCGGCGCGATGGAGACAACATCCTGGCCGTTATCGGCGGCATCGGCTTGTCGAATGACGGCCGGGGCAAGTTCCTGCTCAGCCCTCACCCCAAAGGCCAACGCCTCGCCTTCGAACGCGCTTATTACGAAAATGACATTTCGCCGGAGGAAACCTCCTATCTGGAATGCCACGCTACCGGCACTCCCCTGGGCGACCTGACCGAGATGAACTCCATTGCGGATTTCTTTGCCGAACACCAGGCCAAACCCAGGCTGGGATCCGTAAAATCCAATATGGGGCACCTGCTCACCGCCGCCGGCATGACCGGCTTGCTGAAGGTGCTGTTGTCCATGCAAAAGAACGCCATCCCCCCGAACATCAACCTGAAGGACGCCCTCACCTCCAATAATGGATGGATCGGCCAGGAACAAATGATCCTGGAACCGACACCCTGGAGCCATCCCCACAAACAGGCCGGCATCAACTCCTTCGGCTTCGGCGGCACGAACGCGCACATGGTGGTCCAGAATTACTGGCCGGAACACGCCAATGCCCAACCATGGCAGCCCGTGCCGCTGCAGCCTATGGCCATCATCGGTATGGACGCCCATTTTGGCGATTGTGTGGGCCTCGATAACTTTTACTCCACCATTTACCATGGCAGGCAGCATTTCAGGCCATTGCCCCCGGGGCGCTGGAAGGGATTTGACGAGAACGAAGAACTATTAAAGGCCTATGGGCTTCCCGGCGGCAAGGCCCCGAAGGGCGCCTATATTGAAGATTTTGAGATCGACCTGCTGCGCTACAAGATACAGCCCAAAGAGGCCGAAACGCTGGAACCCCAGCAGGCCCTCATTCTGAAAGTGGCCGACAACGCCATTGAAGACGCCGGGCTGAAGGAAAGCCGCAATGTGGCCGTCCTGATCGCTATGGAATCGGAGCTGGCCATCCACCACTACCTGGCGCGCTGGGATGTGAGCTGGCAGCTCAAAGAAGCATTACAGAAAAGTGATCTCCTGCTCGATGAAGAACAGGAGGCCCGCCTGGAAGAGCTGTGTAAGAACGGCGCCTATTACCGGGAGGGGTCGCAGACGCCCAGCCAGCACACCAGCTTTGTGGGCAATATCATGGCCAGCCGGGTGGCTTCCCTCTGGGATTTCTCCGGCCCGGCCTTTACGGTTTCCTGTGGAAAAGACTCCGTTTTTAAAGCGCTGGAAGTGGCTCAGAACCTTCTCTCACTGGGAGAAGTGGAAGCGGTGGTAGTCGGCGGCGTCGACTTGTCCGGCGGCCTGGAAAATGTCTTGCTGAGAAATAAAAAACATAAGGTTAACCCAGCGAATAAGCCCAGCCTTCCCCTGAATGCAGGGGAGGAAGGATGGCTGGTAGGCGAAGGCGCCGGAGCAGTCGTGCTGAAAAAACTCTCCGATGCCAAAGCAGACAAGGCCTATGCGGTTATTGACGGGCTCGGGGAAGCGAGGCCCCTGCCGGGGGGCGGGTATCTGGAGCTTGCAGCGACGGGCATCGCCCCGGAAGACTCCTCAGAGAGGGAATGGTTGCTGAAAGAGCTGCCCGAAGGCGCTACCGCTCTGGGCAGCGTCAAGGCAAATATCGGGCACACCTATGCCGCTTCCGGCATCGCCTCACTGATCAAAACTGCCCTCTGCCTGCACCACCGGTTTCTGCCCGGCATCCCCAACTGGGCCGGCCCGAAGGATGCCGAAGCCTTTGAAAATACCGGCTATTACTTCCCGGAAAAGTCCCGCCCATGGATACTGGAAAGCGGGCAGCAAAAGCGGCGGGCAGCAGTGAACGGCCCGGGCGCCCTTCAGCTTCAGCTGTCGGAAGCCGATCATCACTTTGATGACACACCGGCCTTACTGCAAAAAACTGCGCCCCGGCTTTTTATCCTGAAGGGAAAAACGGAAAAGGAGCTGCAACAGCAACTGTCCGCCCTGGAGATCGCCGTGGAAAGCCCCGCCGCTTTGGGGGAGGCTGCGTCACAGTTCTATCAGAACAACAAAACAAAAGATACTCCCTTTTGTATCGCCCTGATCGCGAGGCATAAAAAAGGGTTATTGCAGGACATTCACTTTTTTCAGAAGAACATTGGAACTGCCATTCAGCAACAAAAGGTGCTCAGGACTCCCGGCGGCAGTTACTTCACTGCGCAACCGCTGGGCAACAAAGGCAAGGTGGCTTTTGTCTATCCCGGTTCTTCCACCGCCTATCCTCACCTGGGGCAGGGCCTGTTCCAGCTGTTTCCACAGCTTTTCTCTCATTTCGAGAAGATACTGCCCGGTCTCGGTGAATATGTCTGGCCGGACTATCTGTTCCCCAAAAAGACCCACTCTCAGGGCCGCCCGAAAAACATTTACGACAATGCCATCGCCATGATGTCGGTAGGGGTGTTCTTCTCTGCCGCTTACACCCATATCCTGCGGGAATTCTTCCGGCTCGATCCGGAGATCGCATTTGGGTACAGTATGGGCGAATGCAGC
>CAYVVK010000027.1:7490-11676 GCA_964454855.1 uncultured Phaeodactylibacter sp.
CAGCAGCATGTGGTATGCGCTGGGCATGTGGAGCGCCGATGAGGCCAAAGAGTTCCAGGAGTCTCCGATCTTCAAAAACCGCTTTGCGGGAAAGCTGGAACTGCTGGCGGAACATTGGGGCATTACCCCTGAAGAAGCCAAAAGCCGATGGGTGAGCATGGTGCTGCTGGCGCCGCAGGAAGCGGTAGAAGCACTCGTAAAGGATCAGGAAAAAGCATTTCTGACCTTCATCAATACGGAAAATGAAGTCGTCATTTCCGGCGATAAAGCCGCCTGCCAGGCCACTGCCGATCAGCTCAGGTGCCAGTCCATCACCCTCCCCTTCCAGAATGTCATCCACCACGATTTCTGCGAGAAAGAGCGGGACGGCCTGCTGAAGATGCACCACTTCCCCCTGCAGCAGGAGCCGGCCATTGATTTCTACTCCAGCATCACGCAATCCAGGATGGAACTGGACAGCCGGAAAGTTGCGGAAAACTCAACGGCAGTTTGCTGCCAGAAGGTCAATTTTCCTGAAACCGTCAGGACTGTTCACCAGGCCGGCGCCCGCATTTTCATCGAACTGGGCGCCAACGCCACCTGCACCGGCTGGATAAAAGACATCCTGAAGGGCGAAGCACACCTGGCCGTAAGCATCAACCAGAAAGGCAAACCGGATGCCCGGGCCATTCTGGAGTTGCTGGCCCAGCTGGCCAGCCACGGTGTGGAGCTGGATCTGTCTATACTGTATCCTCCCGCCAGAGAAGAGCGGCAGGCACGGAGCTTTACCAAGAAGATCATCCCCGGTGGGGAGCGGATCTTTGACATGATACTGGACGAAGAAAACCGAAAACATTTTGCATCCATCGAAAGGCGGAGGATCAGGAAGAAAGCCGGCGCCCTGGCGCTGGCCTCCGGAGGAGAAGAGCGCCTTTCCATTTCCAATCATTCACAAGAATCCATTTCCACTATGGAAAGTACAACGGAAGAAATGACGCCCAGGGCACTGGCCCCACAGGAGCGGGCCGGCGAGAATGGCCTGCGCCTGCAGGACTACGGATCGGGTGAGCAGCTCGAAGGTAAAACCATTATTTTCTCTCAGGAAGATCTCGAGGAGTTCGCCACCGGCAAGATCGCCAATGTGTTCGGGCCGGAGTATGCCGTCATCGATACGTATCGCCGCCGGGTGATGCTGCCCACGCACCCCTACCTGCTGGTGAGCCGGGTGACCGGGCTGAACGCCAAGATGGGGGAATACAAGCCCTCCACCATACAGACCGAATACGACATTCCCTATGGCGCCTGGTTCACGACCGACCGGCAGATCCCCTGGGCCGTCTCCGTGGAATCCGGGCAGTGCGACCTGCTGCTGATCTCCTACCTGGGCATCGATTTCCAAAATAAGGGCAAGCTTGTCTATCGCCTGCTCGACTGCACCCTGACTTTTGTCGATGACCTGCCTTTCGAAGGCCAGACCCTGCGTTATGACATTTCCATCAACTCCTTCGTTCGCAACGGCGACAACCTGCTGTTCTTCTTCAGCTACCTCTGCTACGTCCAGGACAGGCTGGTGCTGAAAATGGACGGCGGATGCGCCGGCTTCTTTAGCGACGAACAACTGGAAGAGGGCCGTGGCGTGGCCTATACGGAAAGTGAGCTCGAGGCGCGGCGGACGGCGACGAAGAAGCACTTCACCCCCCTGCTGAAGACACACAAAACGTCTTTCTCCAAGGAAGACCTGCGCCACCTCATCAAAGGCGATATGGAGAAATGCTTTGAAGACGAATCCTACTTTGCCAACGGCTGCAACCCTTCCCTCCGCCTGCCCCCCGAGAAGATCCTGATGATCGACCGCATCACTTCGGTGGACCTTACGGGCGGCGCCTATGGGTTGGGCTATATCGTAGCGGAGAAAGGCTTGCATCCTGACGACTGGTACTTCCCCTGCCACTTCCGGGATGACGAAGTGCTGGCCGGATCTCTGCAGGCCGAGGGGGGCGGCAACCTGCTCCGCTTTTTCATGCTGATGCTGGGCCTGCAGCGCCTGACCAAGGACGCCCGCTACCAGCCCGTCTTCGACCTGCCCCAAAAGGTGCGCTGTCGCAAGCAGGTGACGCCCAAAGACACCAAACTCGTTTACAAGCTGGAAATCAAGGAGATCGGCCTGATCCCCAACCCCTATGTAATCGGCGACCTGGAGATCATTTCCGATGGGGTGGTGACGGTGCACTTTGAGAACCTGGGGCTACAGCTCAGGGAAAAGTCCAATCCGCGGTATCTGGAAGAAACGCCCGGGGTGCCTGTTTCCAAGCGTTCAAAAGGAGCGTTGCTGAACGAAAAGGACATCACCACCTTTGCCCTCGACGACCTGTCGAAATGCTTTGGCCCGGAGTTTGCCGTTTACGAAGGCAGGACGGCCTCTCGCCAGCCCAATACGGACCTTCAGTTAATATCCAGAGTGCTGAAAATAGAAGGCGAACGCTTCGACTTCTCGAAGCCTTCCACCATACTGGCGGAGTACGATGTGCCGGCTGATGCCTGGTACTATAAGCAAAACGCTGCCAACACCCTGCCCTACTCCATTTTAATGGAGATCGCCCTGCAGCCCTGCGGCCTGCTGGGGGCCTATCAGGGCAGCACCCTGCAGTTTGCGGATAAGAACCTCTATTTCCGCAACCTGGACGGTGATGGGGAGCTACTCGTCCTGCCGAACGGCACAGACTTCCGGGGCGAAACCATCACCAATAAGGCCGTACTTGTTTCCTCAGTAGCCCTGGGCGGAACGATCCTGCAGAACTATACCTTTGAGCTGTCCGTAGATGGGCATGTTTTCTACAAAGGAAAATCATCCTTCGGTTTCTTCCCCGGCGAAGCCCTCGCCTCACAGGTAGGGCTGGACAACGGCAAAGAAGTGGCGCCCTGGCTTGAAACCGAAGGCCTTCAGCCCAAAGACTACATGCAGGTCAAGCTGGATTCCCTTTTCGGTAAGATGAAGCTGTTCAAAGCACCGGACGATAAGCCGCACTACCGCCTCGCGGAAGGCCAGCTCAACCTGCTGGACAAACTGATCATCGCCAAAAACCAGGGGCAGCATGGCAAGGGCTACATCCACGCCACCCGCTTCATGAAGCCCTATGACTGGTTTTTCACCTGCCACTTTTACCAGGACCCGGTGATGCCTGGTTCCCTGGGTGTGGAAGCTATTCTGCAGGCCATGCAGGTTTTTGCCCTACAGCAGGATCTGGGCAAGGATCTTGTTTCTCCGAAATTCGTCCAGTTGCCGAATCACAAGACGGTGTGGAAATACCGGGGGCAGATCCTGCAACACGTAAAGGAGATGCACCTGGAAGTACACATCAAGGCCATTGAACCACGAGGCGAACAATTGGCCATCATTGCCGATGCTTTCCTCTGGAATGATAAGATGCGGATCTATCAGGTGACGGATCTGGCGCTGGCTGTCGAAGAAGCCTGAAAGATTTTTGATTTTTGATTCTTGATTCTTGACTTTTTACAAATTGCCATGGAACTCAAATACCACCATACCCCCACCAACCTCCACTGGAAAGGCTCTCCCCGCGCCATTGCATTTGACGATGCGGGCATAAGGGAAAAACTAGGGAAGACGAGCCTGCCCTGTTTTGTCGTACAGGACTTCCGGGGCCGCATTGGCGTCAGTAACGAAGGCGAGCTCACCACCGACGGCAAAGGGCTACAGTTGCTGGCTATGGCCAGCGCCCTGCCTGCCACCCAACTGGGTGATCCGGGCTTTCGCAAAGACTACAAACTGAAATACGCCTACAAGACCGGCGCCATGGCCAACGGGATCGCCTCCGAGGAGCTGGTCATTGCCGTAGGCCGGGCGGGCCTGCTCGGCTCTTTCGGTGCTGCGGGGCTGGTTCCTGCGCGGGTATTGCAGGCGATCGAAAAAATACAGGGGGAACTGGCAGGCGAACCCTATGCGTTCAACCTCATCCACAGCCCAAACGAGGCGGCGCTGGAGGCCGGGGCGGTGAAACTGTACCTGGAAAAGGGCGTTCGCGTGGTGGAAGCCTCCGCCTTTCTGGCACTGACCGAGCACATCGTGCTTTACCGCGTGGCCGGCCTGAGCCGGGGAGCCGATGGGGAGGTAGTGATCAACAACAAGGTCATTGCCAAAATCTCGCGGAAAGAGGTAGCGGCCCACTTTATGCAGCCCGCGCCGGAG
>CAYVVK010000027.1:11686-21334 GCA_964454855.1 uncultured Phaeodactylibacter sp.
GCGTTTTCTGAAGCCGCTGCTGGAGCAAGGAAAGATCACGGCGGAGCAGGCGGAATTAGCCGCCCGCGTCCCCATGGCCGATGACATTACCGTGGAGGCCGACTCCGGCGGCCATACAGACAACCGCCCCCTGGTGGCCCTGCTGCCGTCCATTATTCAGCTGAGGGACGAGTTGCAGGAAAAACACCGGTTTGCACAGAAGATCCGAGTCGGAGCGGCAGGTGGTATTTCCACGCCGGCCTCCGCACTGGCGGCCTTCATGATGGGCGCTGCTTATGTGGTGACGGGCTCCGTCAACCAGGCCTGCGTGGAGGCGGGCACGTCCGATCATGTGCGCCAGTTGCTGGCCACGGTGGCCTCCACCGACGTCATGATGGCCCCGGCATCCGATATGTTCGAAATGGGCGTAGAACTGCAGGTACTGAAGCGGGGCACGCTGTTTGGCCCGCGCGCCAGGAAGTTGTACGAGTATTACCTCCGTTACAGGTCTATTGACGAAATACCCGGTGAAGCGCGTTTGAAAATGGAAAGCCAGATCTTCCAACGGCCACTGGAAGCCGTCTGGCAGGATTGCATCCAATTCTTCCGCAGCCGCGACCCCGAACAGATAGAGCGGGCCGAAGGCAATCCTCACCGCAAGATGGCCCTCATCTTCCGCTGGTATCTGGGGCTGTCTTCCAACTGGGCCAATGCCGGTACACAGGGGCGTACGCAGGATTACCAGATCTGGTGCGGGCCGGCCATGGGCGCCTTCAACGACTGGGTGAAAGGCACCTATCTGGAACAATACGAGAACCGCCGGGCAGCCGATGTGGCGGAGCAGGTCATGCAGGGCGCGGCCTATTTATACCGCGTGCAGTCGCTGAAGATGCAGGGTGTGGGCTTCCCGGTGGAGTGGGACAGGTTCACACCATTAGGAAAGAATAGAGAAGTAGGACTGGCAGTAAAATAGAGTCTGCTTTCCATTTCAAAAGGAAAACAGGATAGCACGTTATTTTTGCAATACCATCCGCCGTCCCGTCCGCGCTGCTTCATAAATGGCCTCAATATGATTCACATCCCGCAGGCCTTCTTCCCCGGAGGCAAGCACCGGCGTGCCCTCCCTGATGTTCAGCGCGAAAGCATCCATCTGCGCGGCCTGCTGGCGGTGGTCGTCTTCGGGCATAGGCTCTCCGTTGACATAGCCCGCCAGGGAACCATAGCTGAAGGCCGGATGCAGGCCGAACACCCCATCCTCGGCAGAAATGCGGATGTGGTTGTCACGGGCTACATAACTGCTGGTGCAATTGGCAATGGCGCCTCCCGGAAATTCCATCTGCCAGCAGATGGTTTCTTCCATCCCGGGCAGCTTATCGGGCATCGTCTTGTAAGCCTGGGCTGTAATGGCCAGTGGCTCTTCGCCGGTAGTGTACCGTGTGCCCTGCAGGCAGTAAATACCGATATCCATCAAAGGCCCGCCGCCGGATAACTCAGGATCAGTAAACCGCCAGTTGTCCGAATGGATGCCGTAAAAAGAGAAAGCGGTTTGGATCACTTTCACCTTCCCATGTATTTCCTCCTGCCCGAGGCGCATCAACTCCCGGTGATAAGGGTGGTACTGCAGGCGGTAGCCGATCTGGAGTTTTTTGCCTGCTTTTTTACAGGCTTCGATCATCTGTTGGCAGCGCTTCGTGGAGATCTCCATCGGCTTTTCGCAGATGACGTGTTTGCCTGCGCGGGCGGCGCGCTCGGCAAACGGCAGGTGCAGGGCATTGGGCGTAACGACGTAGACAATGTCTATATCCGGGTTATCCGCTATGGAGTCGAAATTCTCGTAGTTGTATATATTCTCATCCGGGATCTGATATTTCTCCTGCCAGGTGGAGATCTTTTCCGGAGAGCCGGTCACGATACCCGCCAGGCGGCAGTGTTGAGTGTGCTGCAGGGCCGGCGCCAGCTGGCCGGTGGCGTAGCTTCCGAGGCCGAGCAGGGCGACGCCCAGTTTCGAGCCCTCATCGGTGCGCCTGGCGCTGCAGAAGAAATTGGGCATAGCCAGAAAGGCGGCTGCCTGGGCGCTTTTCAGGATAAATTGACGCCGGCTGGTAGTGGTATTTTTCATAAAACTGAAATCATAATTCGAAGCTCAATTTTCTGACAGAATGGCCTTACTTCAGAAAAATCATCCCATATTTTTTATCCTTACCCTTCCAGGTTGGATAACAGTAAAAGAACCATAAAGCTCCTTGCCATATTTTGAAATTACGTTAACAACGATCTTAGCCTTTGTTTCGGAAGGAAGCTCGTATAGCCGATTTAACACAATCCCTGAGTGTATTTGCTTTTTACGATACACCAGTTCTCCAAAATCCTTATCTCTTGTCATCAAAATTCTATCTTCATCATTAGCATAACGAAGGATGATATCATCATTCGTTCCCACACCACTTTCGGCAATGTATAGTACATCATGCCCCGCCGCCCTTAGGCTTTCCACTATTTGGCCATCTACCCCCTCATCAGCTACAAACTTCATACCGCAATCGGATATTCTCGTTCTCCTTTAAGTGCATCGGCGGCAAAAGCTAAAGCTGAAAGAATGGCCTCTCTGGTCAGCCTAGGATGTGCTTTAAGTAAATCATCTATTGTTTTGCCGGCAGATAATTCCTCAAGGATCAACTCCACTGTGATCCGGGTTCCTTTAATCACTGGTTTACCTAACATAACCTCAGGGTTTACCTCTATTTTATCCATATAATTCTTCATGTCTCTAATCTATTATGCTAACAGCTTCTTAAATATAGGAATTTAGTGATTTTCAAGATGACGAAAATTTCTGGGAGAGGCAAACCTTAAGCAGGCGGGATTGCCCTAATCCCAGTCCGCCCCATGCAAACTACCGATCTGCCGGCCGCGGCGGTTACCCAGTTTATCGATCTCCCTCATGTCCTCATCGGAGAGCTCGAAATCAAAAATATCCAAATTTTCCTTCAGGCGCTCGGGAGTGGTGGTTTTGGGAATGGCCATGTTGCCTTCCTGCTGAATGATCCATCGCAGAGCCACCTGGGCGGCGCTTTTGTCGTATTTCTTACCGATGGATTCCAGGGTGGAGTTTCGGGCGGCCTTGGCCTTGGCCAGCGGCGAATAGGCAGTGAGGGAGATATTGTGTTCCTGCATCCAGTTTTGCAGGCTAGACTGGTCGAGCAGCGGGTGGTATTCCACCTGGTTGGTAATGATGGGGATCTTCAGGCCCAGGGTTCGCTTCAGCTGATCCGTGTTGAAGTTGCTGACCCCGATGAAGCGAGCCTTATCCTGCTCCTGTGCTTTTTTTAACTCCTCCAGGTAGTTCTCCAGCGGCAGGCTGGCGTGCGGCCAGTGGATGAGCAGCAGGTCTACATAATCCGTCTGCAGCTTGCGCAGGCTTTCCTCCACCGAGGGCATGAACTTATCTTTCGAGAGGTTGGAGGGCCAGACCTTGGTCACGAGGAATACTTCGTCGCGGCTGACGGCCGATTCCTTTATCCCTTGCCCTACCGCTTCTTCATTGTCATACATCTGAGCGGTGTCGATATGGCGGTAACCCTCCTGCAAAGCCTGCTGGACGATCTTCGTGGCGGTGCTGCCCATGGCCTGGTAGGTGCCCAGGCCAAGAGCGGGAATTTCGGTGTTTTGGACGGTGAGGTGTTTCATTGGTCGTTGTTTATGAATCTGGTTTTTTATTGAAAAAAACGATAGAAAAACGGATTTGTTTCCTTTTTTTACTTATTTTCGTAATAAATAGAATTAAATTGAAATTTTTAGCATTTCAAAAAGCTTTTCGGGAGTTCACTGTTTTTTCCATCAACGATGTGGAAAAAACTTTTCCCGGATTTGACCGGAAAATAATGGTGGCCTGGCAGAAAAAGGGATACATTCAAAAGATAAGGAATAATTGGTATTGTTTTGCCGAACACACTTTCAGAAGAGAGGATCTTTTTCTGGTTGCTAATAAAATATATGCCCCTTCATACGTTTCTCTGGAATCCGCCTTTTCTTATTACCAATTCATACCAGAAGCTGTTTTCCGCACCACTTCTATAAGTACACTTAAAACGGCTAAGTTCGATACACCGATCGGATTCTTTCAATATCGGAATATTAAGCCTTCCCTGTTCTGGGGTTACCGTTTAATTCGGCAAAAAGAAGCCTCATTATCTGCATGGTACAAAATAGCATTGCCCGAAAAAGCCATTATTGACTATTTATATCTCAACCCGCAGTACAAAGAGGAAGCTGACTTTGAAGGCCTGCGCTTCAATTGGGAGGAATTTTCCGACAAGGTAGACCTGAAAAAATTAAAACAGCAAATGAGGTATATTCAATCACCAGCACTATCTCAACGAGTGGAAAAATTCCTAAATGTATTTTATGCTCAGCCTTGACGAAATAAAAAAGTTTTACCCCGAATCCTTACACGGGTTCGAACGGCTACTATTGCGGGAATATCTTCAGTACAAAATTCTCGAGATCATCTTCAAGAGTTCTTCCGGAAATAAGCTTTCCTTTATGGGAGGCACCTGCCTGCGTATTGTTCACAACAACCGGCGTTTTTCAGAGGACTTGGATTTCGATAACTTCAATATCAGTAAAGAGGAATTTGAAGCTACATCTGGCCTGATCGAAAAGCATTTGTCTTTACAGGGATTTGAAGTGGAGATCCGCAATGTCTACAAAGGTGCTTATCACTGCTATATCAGGTTTCCCAGGCTACTCTTTGAAAGTGGGCTGAGCGGGCATAGAGAGGAAAAGATCCTAATTCAGTTGGATACAGAACCTCAGCATTTTGATTTTAAACCTGAAGGATTTGTCCTCAACAAGTTTGATGTTCTGGCTAAAATACTAACTACCCCGATTGATATCCTCTTATCACAGAAATTCTTTGCTGTGTACAACCGCCCCCGCCCCAAGGGCAGGGACTTTTATGACATTACCTTTCTACTCCCACTCACCAAACCCAATTATGCTTATTTAGATCAAAAGATGGGACTGGCAGATCCACCGGCCCTAAAGAAAAAACTATTGGATATCTGCGAAAAGATCGATTTTGAAGCCATGGTTAATGATGTCAAAGCGTTTCTGTTCGACTCCAAAGATGAAGACAGGATCCGTTTATTTAAAGATTACATCAGGCAGGTGGAACTGTGAACAAGGATCAATTGCCCCTTCTTCCTCATGCTACCCTTGCACTCAGCCGATCCTTTATATTTCTCACTCTACAGCTGGATACTATACTGTTTCCGTAGTTAACGTGAGTAAAAAGATAAAGAGGTACCCGTACCCTAGGCAACCCTTGCACATTCCCAAAACTTCTTTTACCTTAGCGCCCCAACAAACTGCTTCCATGAAGCCGTTCTTTTTACAACTCAAGCAAATACTTCAAACAGGCCACCCGAAAAAACCTTCTCCCTGTACCTCAATGAGATCAGGATCGCTTACGCCTGCAAACTGCTCATGGAAAATGAAGAGAAGCCCGTCTCATATATCGCCTTCGAGTGTGGCTTCAATAATGTTTCCAACTTCAACCGGCAGTTTAAGCTCATCACGGCTTATTCGCCTACGGCCTACCTCAAAGAACGCCTGGAGGATTGAAAGGCAAGCGTAAATGCCAGGCACACTCTCCCCATGCGGCATGATATTCTCACATCGCCCGGTTACCAATTTCCTTTCTACCGTACCTGTTTTCGGGAAAATCTTTCGGAGAAGGCCCACAGGGGCCGCTCGAATAATTTGCACCAATACCGCCCAGGGAGCAATTTATGCAAATATACTTGCACCAACGGCAAAGTATCTTGTAGGAAGCTTCCTTTGGAAAAAGGAATTTTACTCCCTGACTCTTTCAAGAAATAAACCACATATATGTCAACCTTAATTACCGAGGTTTTGGTAAAAGACATCCGGTTCCCCACCAGCCGACAGCTCGACGGCTCGGATGCCATGAACCCGGACCCCGATTATTCCGCAGCCTACGTGATCCTCAGTACCAACCATGAGGACGGCCTGGAGGGGCACGGGCTAACCTTTACCATCGGCCGCGGCAATGAGATCTGTGTGAAGGCCATAGAATCCATGAAGTACCTTCTTGAGGGGAAGGCCGTGGAGTCCTTCATCGAAGACATGGCAGGTTTCTACCGCATGATGACGGGTGACAGCCAGTTGCGCTGGCTGGGGGGCGTCAATGAGGTACTGGCGGTATTACTCATGGCAGCGAGGTTTGACGTTCCGGTATGCCCGCATGCCGGGGGCGTGGGTTTATGCGAGCATGTCCAGCATTTGTCGATTTTAGATTATATTGCCATTAGCGGCAAGCTGGAGGGGCGCGTGCTGGAGTATGTCGATCACCTGCACGAACACTTCATCGATCCCGTAGTGATCCGCAACGGCCATTACATGCCTCCGCAGCTGCCCGGTTATTCCATAGAGATGAAGCCTGGCTCCATTCGGGACTACAGCTTTCCGGAGGGGAAAGCGTGGACACATACATTACAAACTGAAAACAAAGCATAAAGCTCATGGCTTTTGAACTCAATGATAAAGTAGCCCTGGTCACCGGTGGCGGAAGCGGCATCGGAGAGAGCATTTGCAAAACCTTCGCCCGCGCCGGCGCCCGGGTGTATGTACTCGATATCGACAAGGAAAAAGCAGAACGCGTGGCGGCGGAGATAAAGGCCGGCGGCGGCAAGGCGGAAGGCCTGAGCGGCAATGTCAGCCAGCAGGGAGATGTGATACAGCTCTGCCAGGGCATCGTGAATAAGGCCGGCAGGCTGGATATCCTCATCAATAATGCCGGTATTGCCCACGTAGGCACGCTGGAAAGCACTTCCGAAAAAGATCTGGACAGCCTCTATGCGGTCAACATCAAAGGGGTGTACAACGGCATGTTCGCCGCCATTCCCCACATGAAAGAGCAAGGGGGAGGCGTGATCATCAACATGGGTTCCATCGCTTCCTCCATCGGCCTGCCCGGCCGCTTCGGCTATTCCATGACCAAGGGAGCGGTAGAGAATATGACCTATACCGTGGCCCGGGATTACATCGATTACCACATTCGCTGCAACAGCATTGCCCCCGCCCGCATACATACGCCCTTTGTGGATGGCTTCCTGGCCAGGAATTATCCCGGCAAGGAAGAAGAGATGTTCGAAAAGCTGTCCAAAACCCAGCCCATCGGGCGGATGGGGCAACCCGCAGAGGTCGCCCATCTGGCGCAGTACCTCTGTTCCGATGAAGCCAGCTTCATCACCGGCACCAATTTCCCGATAGACGGCGGTTTTCTAAAATTAAACACGTAACAATCATAATGAAACTGATCAGATTTGGAGATCCGGGAGAAGAGAAACCGGGAATAGTGGACGCTTCCGGCGACTGGCTGGATGTCTCGGCTTTCGGAGAGGACTACGATGAAGATTTTTTTGGTCACCAAGGCCCGGAACGGCTGTCCCAATGGCTGGAGCAGCATCCCGCCTCCTGCCCCAAAGTGCCGAAAGACACCCGCCTGGGGCCGCCGGTAAAGCGCCCTTCCAAGCTCATCTGCGTAGGGTTGAACTACGCCCAACATGCCAAAGAAAGCGGCATGGAGCTGCCCACAGAACCGGTGCTATTCTTCAAGGCCACCTCCGCCGTATGCGGGCCCAATGACAACCTCATCATTCCCCGCGACAGTAAAAAAACAGATTGGGAGGTGGAACTGGGCGTCGTCATCGGTAAACGCGCCTCCTATGTGGAGGAAGCGGGCGCCATGAACCATGTAGCCGGCTATATACTGCACAACGATTATAGCGAGCGCGCCTACCAGTTGGAACAAGGCGGGCAGTGGGTCAAAGGCAAAAGCTGTGACACCTTTGCCCCTATCGGCCCCTGGGTGGCCACCAAAGAGGAGATCCCCGACCCACATCAGCTGCAGCTATGGCTGAAGGTCAACGGAAAGGTAATGCAGGACAGCACCACCGCCGACCTGGTCTTTAATGTACCTCATCTGGTGAGCTACATCAGCCGCTACATGACACTACTGCCGGGTGACATCATTTCCACCGGCACGCCCTTTGGCGTCGGCCTGGGGCTAAAGCCTCCCCGTTACCTCAAAGCCGGGGATGTGGTGGAATTGGGGATCGACGGCCTGGGCAGTTCGCGGCAGGAGGCCAAAGCTTATGCGAAGTAAAATCACAAGATGGCCGGTGCGGTCAGAGCCAGGAGTTCTCGACGAGATGGCCAAAGCACGATAAATGCCACAAACATGAAGATCGACGCTCACCAACATTTCTGGAAATACAGCCCGGAAGAATACGGCTGGATCAGTGAGGACATGGGCCCCCTGAAGCAGGACCGCCTGCCGCAAGACTTGCAGGGCCCCTTGTCTGAAAATGGTTTTGAAGGCTGTGTGGCTGTTCAGGCCCGGCAGTCGGAAGCCGAGACGGACTTCCTGCTGGAGCTGGCAGCCGCCCATGATCTCGTAAAGGCCGTGGTGGGCTGGACAGACCTCCGCTCGCAGGGCCTGGAAGGCCGCCTGCAGCACTATGCCGGCTTTCCAGCCCTGAAAGGTTTCCGCCACATCGTCCAGGACGAGCCTGATGATGAATTTTTGTTGCGCCGGGATTTCATCCTCGGGGTAAAAACCCTTGGAAAGTTTAATTTCACCTATGACATACTGGTTTACGAACGGCAGCTGCACGCCGCCGTCCGCTTTCTGGATCAGTTCGAGGCAGAACAGCCCTTCGTACTAGACCACATCGGCAAGCCGGAAATGGCAGGAGGCCCGAGCCGCCGCTGGCAGAACAGTATAGAACGGTTGGCTCAGCATCCCAAGGTATATTGCAAGGTGTCCGGCCTGGTGACGGAAGCCGACTGGCAAAACTGGAAACCCGAAGGCTTCTATCCTTTCCTGGAGATCGTGCTCCGGGCTTTTGGAGAAGATCGCCTGATGGTGGGCTCCGACTGGCCGGTCTGCCTGCTGGCTGCCGACAGCTATGCGCAGGTGATGGAAATCGTGGAAGGCTTCTTCGGCAGCCAGGCTGAAGCGGCCAGGGCCAAAATATTCGGAGAGAATGCCGCTCGTTTTTACGGCATAAACCAATAAGCGACCATGGAGCTGAACATCAAAGGCAAAGTATTTATCGTCACCGGCGGTGGCAAAGGCATAGGCGCCGCCATCAGCCGGGCCATTGCTGCGGAAGGCGGCGCCGCCGTGGTAGTTGGCCGTTCCGGAGAAGCAGGGAAAAAGCTGGTGGAGGAATTTCGGCAGAATGGCTGGCAGGCCCAGGCCATCATCAAGGAACTGGGCAGCCCGCAAAGCTGTCGGGAGGTGGTGGAGGAAACCCTCCGGCATTATGGAAGGATCGATGGGCTGGTGAATAATGCCGGCGCCAATGACGGTGTCGGCCTGGAAAACGGCAGCCCGGAAGCATATATGGAATCACTGCAGAAAAACCTGCACCACTATTACTTCCTGGCGCACTATGCCCTGCCGAGCCTGAAGCAGCATAAGGGCGTGATCCTCAACATCAGTTCCAAAACCGCCATTACCGGCCAGGGAGGCACTTCCGCCTACGCCGCCGCGAAGGGCGCCCAGCTGTCCTTCACCCGAGAGTGGGCGGTGGAGCTGCTCCCCTACGGCATAAGGGTCAATGCGATCATTCCCGC
>CAYVVK010000028.1:0-21269 GCA_964454855.1 uncultured Phaeodactylibacter sp.
CTCCTATATATGACCGCCGCCATGATGTGTCGCTGGTGCTCATCTATGAACTCCGCCCCTGGCTGACGGCTACCGCCACCTTCGTCTACGGATCCGGCGACCTGAGGTGGCTGGCGCCGGGCCGCTTTGTATTTCAGGATATATACGGCGCCGATTTTGAAGCGGTAGTCCCGGACTACCGGGCCCGCAATAACTACCGCCTGCCCCCCTACCACCGGCTTGATCTCGGCCTGGTTTTCGGCCTGTCGCCAAAATGGGGAGAAAGTGACATCACGGTCAGCGTGGTCAATGCCTACGACCGCCGCAATACCTTTTTCATCTACCTGGAACCTCAGTTCGAACGCATCGGAGAGGTGGGCAATACCATCGACGTACCAAGGGGAATAAGCGCCAAGCAGGTCTCCCTCTTTCCCATTCTCCCCGCAATTACCTGGAATTTTAAATTTTGATACCTATGAATGCTGTTCATAAGGCCTTGTTCTTATTGTTGCTCCTGGGGGGGCTCGGAGCTTGCGACCTGGAAAAGGAGATCGACATAGAACTGCCTGAATACAATAGCCGCCTGGTGGTGGAATGCTACCTGCAACCGGGAGAACCTTTCACGCTCCTGCTAACGCGCAGTGCCCCCTATTTTGAGCCTTTCCCTCCACCGGACCAGCAGTTTCTCGAAACCATACTGATAGATAGTGCAAGAGTGGCCATCGTGCACAACGGCAGAACCTTCCGCCTTAACAACCAGCTGGCCTTCAATCCCGGGACGCGCAAGGTGTACAATTACTTCAACCCCAACTCCGTCCCCTTTGATACCATAAACCCCTTTGAACTTCTCATTACCGTGCCGGACGGCAGGTCCATTTCCGCGAGCACGCGCATTTTGCCGAAAATTCCCATAGATAGTGTGGTAGTGGAATTTTCGGAAGCCGACACGCTGGGGCGCGTACTGACTTACTTCACCGATAACCCCAATCAGAAGAACTACTACCGGCGCATGCTGCACGAATCGAGCCTCGACAGCAATGCCGTTCAGGATTTTTCGGTTGATGACCGCATACTGGAGGGCGTGGCGGTATTCGGTACCAGGTACAATTATGCGGAAGGAGATACGGTGATCAATACCTTATACCACATCGATAAGCAGTACTACGAATTTCTGGAGAGCCTGGAAGATGCGGTAAATTCGAATGGGAATCCCTTCGCTCAGCCCAGCCCTATTATTTCCGGCCTGGGGGGCACAGCGAATGCCGTTGGGTTTTTTACCGGGCTCAGTTTCGACCGGAAAGTGACGGTCATAAAGCGGTGAGGCGTATCAGAAGCGGTTCTCAGGACAAAAAAAAACGGGCGGAGAAATTTCTCCGCCCGTTTTTTTTTGTGCCAGGTAGTGATTAGTTGTCCTTCTTCATCAAGCCACCCAGTTGTGGATTGGGCTGAATGACAGAACGGCGATTTTCCTGACGGCCTTCGGTAGTGTCATTGTCGCCGATCGGATGTTCTTCACCACGGCCGGCGATGGTTAGCTGAGCCGGGCTGGCGCCTTTACCGATCAGGTAGCGTACTACGCGGCTGGCGCGGGCTACACTGAGGTCCCAGTTGTCGCGATAGATGGCGCCTTCTTTCACCGGTACATCATCGGTGTGGCCCACGACCATGAGTTGCAGGTTGGGATTTTCCTTCAGCGTGCCGGCGAGCTTGTCAAGAGCCTCTCTCTCGGTAGAGTTCAGGCTGGTGGAGCCGCTACGGTAGCGTACAGATTCATCAGTAACGACGTAGAGATTGCCCTCGCGCTCCTCCAGTTTGAGGCCGCTGTCGGCATAGGCGCCAAAGATGCCGTCAATTTCTTCTCTGAGGGAAGCGAGTTCCTTTTCAGTCATGTTCAGTTGTTCCTGAACCTGGCCCATTTGACTCTTCATGGAGTTCATTTCGCTCTCCATGGCGCTCATTTTGCTGTTCATCTCTTCCTTGGTGGCTGCGAGATCAGCTTCAAGCTGTGCTTTTTCTTCTTCCAGGTTTTTCACCTTAGCCTGGGTTTCAGCAAGGGCCTGGTCTGTGGCCTCTTTAGCTGCGGCCAGCTCGTCGTATTTCTTTTTAGATACGCAAGACTGGAAGGAACTGATTGCCAGGGAGAAGATCAGTAATTTTACTATCAGACGCATGTTCATTTAGTTTGATTAAGTGAATTATTATTGGTTTTAACGTTTAGCTGGAGTAGAGTGAATCTTTCAAGCTCAAAGGTAAAAAAAGCTTACAATATTTTATAAATATGAGATTTGAATGATTCTGTTAAACGTGAAAATAAATAACCGGGGTGTCCAACGGTTACGAGGTAAGCATTGCTATGGCAAATAGCCTCTTTATTAGCTTCAAACCCTGATCAGTTTGGGTTTGTTTGCCAGTAAAGATAATATTTTTCACGAACTTTCCTATAAAAGGCGGAATATTGCCTTCTTTTGGGGGGTAAGCCCCTGCCGGGTTCCCACTTCAGGAGCTTTTTTAATCGAATTGGAGTATAGCGATAAAAAGATTATTTTTGCATTCATCATACTAAGCGCGCTTTAAACAGGTAGAAAATTTGTAAAAACTGATAACCAACTAAATGGAATACGAAATTAAGGAAGAAGGAAGATTCAAGTACATTGAAACCAAGGGTGGAGAAGAAAACCTCCTGTTGCTACACGGCCTTTTCGGCGCACTCAGCAATTTCGAAGGCATCATCAGCCATTTCTCCGACAAGTGTAACGTCATCGTCCCTATACTTCCCATTTTTGAACTCCCTATCCGCAAGGTATCGGTTACCGGCCTGGTGGACCACGTTGTCGATTTTGTGAATTTCAAGGGCTATGATAAAGTACATGCGCTCGGGAATTCTCTGGGCGGCCACATTGCCCTGCTGTACGCTCTGGCTCAACCCGATAAGATTGCTTCTATCATCCTTACCGGCAGCTCCGGCCTTTTCGAAAGCGCCATGGGTACCAGTTTTCCCAAGCGCGGAGATTACGACTTCATCAAGAAGAAGACCCAGGCAACCTTCTACGACCCGGAGGTGGCCAGCAAGGAACTGGTCGATGAGATATTTGATATTGTCAATGACCGCAACAAGGCCATTCGGGTGATAGCCACCGCCAAGTCTGCCGTTCGCCATAATCTTAGTGATAAGCTGCATCAGATCAAAGCGCCCACCCTGTTGGTCTGGGGCCAGCAGGACCAGATCACCCCGGCCTTTGTCGGAGAAAAATTCCATGAGCTGATCGAGAACTCCAAGCTCATCTTTTTCGATGAGTGCGGCCATGCTCCTATGATGGAGCATCCCGAGCGCTTCAACGAGCAGCTGGAAGCCTTCCTGCAGGAAGTGGCCGCTAAGAAAGAGGTCAGCTGAAGAAAAATACAGATTCGCAATATTGACGCCCGGTGCTCTGCCGGGCGTTTCCTTTTTTTGCCTTTTGGGCGTTTTTTGAATACACTGTACTAAGGCGCTAAAAATGAGCGTTTTACTTTAGCTCGAATAAAAAAATGAAATCTGCCGTAATGAGTAATAAACTGATGCTTCTCCTCCTGGCCGCCAGCCTGCTGCTGGCTTGTTCCACCCAGCAGAAAACAGCCTCTGCCCCCCCCGCCGAATACGACGAATACCGCGAGCTCGACACCATGGTGGTGTCCGCTCCCCGCCCCAGGCCGGAAGATACCCTTCCCGTGGAGCAAACCTTTGAGTTGCCGGAGTACAATCCCAGCCATACCCGCTCGCATGACCTGATCCATACCAGTCTCGACCTTCGCTTCAACTGGGAAAAGGAGCAGGTGCTGGGCAAAGCTGCTCTGAAGCTACGGCCTTACTTTTATCCCTCGCAAACATTGGTGCTGGACGCCAAAGGCTTTGAGTTTCACTCCATCAGGATGGAGGAAACGGACAAAGCGCTCGAATACGAATACGACGGCCAGCAGGTGACGATCGGCCTGGGCCGGGAGTACCACAGGGAGGAGGAATACACCTTGCTCATCGACTATACGGCCACCCCCGCCCAATCGGGAGGCAGTGCCGCCATCACCTCCGATAAGGGCCTGTTCTTCATTAACCCCCGCGGAGAAGACCCCGATAAGCCGCGGCAGATATGGACACAGGGAGAGACCGAAAACAACTCCCGCTGGTTTCCCACCATCGATAAACCCAATGAGCGCTGCACTCAGGAGATGATCATCACCGTGGAAGAAACTTTTGACGTGTTGTCAAATGGGGCATTGATCAGCAGGAAAAACAATGGCGACGGCACCCATACCTATATCTGGAAAATGGACCAGCCGCACGCGCCCTATCTTTTCATGTTGGCCATTGGTGATTTCGCCGTGGTAGAAGAAGAATGGGAAGGCATTCCCGTATCCTATTACGTGGAACCCGAATACGAGGAAGACGCCCGCGCCATATTTTCCAACACCAAAGAGATGCTGTCCTTCTTTTCCGACAAGCTGAAAATGAAATACCCCTGGCCCAAATATGCTCAGGTGGTGGTGCGCGATTACGTGTCGGGGGCCATGGAAAATACCACCAGCGTCATCTTCGGCGACTTCGTGCAGCGCCACCGCCGGGAGCTGATCGACGACAATAACGAGCGCATCATCGCTCACGAATTGTTCCATCACTGGTTCGGCGACCTGGTAACCTGCGAAAGCTGGGCCAACCTCACTATGAATGAAGGCTTTGCCAATTACAGCGAATACCTCTGGTTTGAACACCAATACGGCGCCGATGCCGCCGATTATCACCTCCTGACGGAATGGAGCGGATACCTGGGCGCTTCCCGGGGAGATATCCACCCCCTGATCCACTTCGGCTATGAGGATAAGGAAAATATGTTCGACGCCCACAGCTACAACAAAGGCGGAGCGGTACTTCACATGCTGCGCCACTATGTTGGCGACGATGCCTTCTGGGCAGCCCTCAACAAGTACCTGTCTGATAATGCCTACAGCCCGGTGGAGGCCCATGAGCTTCGCCTGGCCTTCGAGGAGGTCTCCGGCGAAGACCTCAACTGGTTTTTCAACCAGTGGTATTTCGAACAGGGCCATCCGCAGCTGAATATCACCTACGGCTACGATGAAGAAAGTGGCCAGGCTACCGTCACCGTAGAGCAAACCCAGGACCCGGAGCGGATGCCCGCCATTTTCCAGCTGCCCGCTGCTGTGGACATTTATCTGGAAGAAGGCAAGAAGCTGCGGAAGGACGTCTGGGTGAAAGAAAGGGCCCAAACCTTTTCCTTCGATGTACCCTCCCGCCCAAAGCTGATCAATTTCGATGCAGAGCGTATGTTGCTGGCGGAAACTCAGGACAATAAAACCGAGGAAGAGCTTGTCTTCCAGTACTACAATGCCCCGAAATTCCTCGACCGTTTCGAGGCCCTGCAGCTGCTGAGGGGAAGCTCCGCCAGCCAGGCGGATCGAATGCTGGAGGATGCTCTAAAGGATGACTTCTGGGCCATACGCGCCCAGGCAGCCGCGGCCATAGGAGAAAATGCCGGTGAAGAAGTATTGCAACAGCTTCGGAAAATGGCTGTCAGCGATCCCCACTCCCAGGTGCGTGCCATTGCCTTCGAACAACTCATGCAACTGGAGAATACGGAAGCGGTGGAAGAAGCTAAAATGGCCATCAAACAGGATTCTGCCTATAATGTGATCGGGGCGGCCCTGCAATACCTGAGCATCGTCAATGAAGAGGCGGCTATAGAATATGCCAGGCTGCTTGAGAAAGAATCCGCGGGAGACATCCTGCTGTCGGTAGGAGAGATCTACGCCGCGGCCGGTAAGCTTGAAAAACTGTCTTTCTTTGAAGCACACCTGCGCCAGCTTAGTGGCTTTTCCGCGATCTATTTCATGGAAGCTTACCAGAGCCTGGCGATGCAGGGGGAGATGGAGGCCAAACAAAATGCCTTCGAACGGCTCAATGCCCTGGCACTGGACGGGACGGCAGCAGCATGGAACCGCTTCGGCGCTACCCGCGCCCTGAACGAAATGCGCCAGGCACTCATGGGTAGTGAAGAGGAAGAAGCGCAGCAACTGGTGGAAAAGCTTTCGGCGGCAATTAAAAAGATCAAGTCGGAAGAAAGCAACCCACAGCTAAAGTCTTTCTACGATCAGATGCTACCGGATATCAGGCCGTAGTTTGGCGGGCAGCTTTTAGGCAGGCTATTTGGCAACTGTGGAATGGGCCTGCCGTTAAAACTATTACGGACAAAGGGAGTTTTTCGCTGAAACGTCGGCTGCGGCCCTTGACATTCTTGGAAATCTTGGGTATTTTACGCAACCTTCTGTGCCACGCATACTTCCACGGGCCTGTTTAATATGCAGAACGCATAGTCCCTTAAGCAAAAAACGGTCATTTTGTTAAACTATTAGCGGCATCAATCTTTTTAATGCCTTTTATAGTTGTGTAATAGTGATCCTTTATTTTAGAAATAACCTGAAGCTGTTCAATATATGGCAACGCACAATAATTACCGGCTGTTAGTTACAAAGCTCGACCAGTTTATACGTAAGTATTACATCAACCAGATGATACGGGGAGTGCTCTATAGTACAGGGCTTATCCTTGCGCTCTTTCTGGCAATGACGATACTGGAGTACTACAACTACTTCGATACCGCCGTGCGAAAGGCGATGTTCTATTCCTTTATCGGCATCAGCCTGGTGGCGCTGGGGTATTGGGTGTTCACTCCCCTCCTGCATTATTTCCGCCTCGGGCAGGTGATCTCCCACGAGCAGGCCGCCAAGATCATTGGCAACCACTTCGCCAATGTAAAAGACAAGCTGCTCAATATCCTTCAGCTCAGGAGCCAGTCGGACAGTTCCTCCAACCGGGAACTGATCATGGCCAGTATCGACCAGAAGTCGGAAGAGGTTAAGGTGGTGCCGTTTAAGAATGCCATCGACCTCAGCAAGAACAGGAAATACCTGCGTTACGCCTTGCCTCCCCTGCTGTTGCTCATCCTCATTCTTTTTATCAATGCCAACCTGATTACAGACAGCACCACCAGGATCATTAATAATGAACGTGATTTCGAGCGGCCGGCGCCCTTTTCTTTCGTGCTGGAAAATGAAGCCCTGAACGTGGTGCAATTCGAAGATTATCCGCTCCTTGTCAAGATAGAAGGGGAACAGCTGCCCAACGAAGTATTCATTGACATTGAAAACTATCAGTACCGCCTGAATAAGGAGGCGCCCAACCTGTTCACCTATCAGTTTAACAACGTTCAGAAAGATGTAGGCTTCCACCTGTTCTCCACCGGAGTGGAGTCCGAAGATTATACCCTCAATGTGCTGAAGAAGCCGAATGTGGCCGGTTTTGATATAAAGCTTGATTACCCGGCCTATACCCAACGCAAGGACGAAGAGTTGTCCAATACCGGCGACCTTTCTGTACCGGTAGGGACGCAGATCGACTGGGTTTTCAATGCCCACAATACCGATGATGTCCGCATCCGCTTTTCCGGAGAGGAAGAACTGCAGGAAGCCAGGCGCTTTTCCGGCGACCTCTTCACTTACAAGAAGCGCGCTATGCGCGACCAGGGGTACAAACTCTACGTTTCCAATAGCGAACTGCCCCTTGGCGACTCCATAAGCTATACCATTTCCATCATCCCCGACCTATACCCTAGCATTTCTGCAGAAAAATTTCAGGACAGCACCAATTCCAAGCTGCTCTTTTTTGTCGGTGACGCCTCCGATGATTACGGCCTGCTCAGCTTATCCTTTAACTACCGCATTAAGCCGGCCAGAGGAGAACAGGGCGAACTCCGGACCATTAAACTGGGCAAGCCGGAAGGCAAGCAGGCGCAGTTCGACCATGCCTTCGACATCAATGAGCTGGAACTCAAGCCGGGAGATGAAGTAACCTACTACTTTGAGGTCTTTGATAATGATGCCGTTAATGGAAGCAAATCTGCCCGTACCAACCTCATGGCCTTTGCCATGCCTACTGTGGAAGAGTTCGAAAACATGGCGGAAGAGAACGATAAGAAGATCAAAGAGGACCTGAAGAAATCACTGGAAGAATCCAAAAAGATACAGGAGGAGATGAAACGCATGCGCGAAAAACTCCTTCAGGAAAAAGACCTGGACTGGCAAAGCCGTAAAGAACTGGAAAAGCTGCTGGAGCGTCAGAAAGAACTCGAAAAACAGATCGAGCAGGCCAAACAGGCCTTCGAGGAAAATATGAAGAATCAGCAGGAGTATTCCGAAGTGGAAGAAGAGATCCTCGAGAAGCAGGAGAAGCTTCAGAAACTTATGGAAGAAGTAATGAGCGAAGAAATGAAAGAGCTCATGAAACAGATCGAGGAACTGCTGCAGGAACTGGGCAAAGACGAAGCCCTGGAGATGATGGAAGAAATGGAACTTTCGGATGAACAGCTGGAAATGGAACTGGAACGCATGCTGGAGCTCTTCAAACAGCTGGAGCTGGAGCAGGAAATGCAACAGGCCATTGACAAGCTGGAAGAGCTGGCCGAGGAACAGGAAGAACTGAGCGAAAAGACTGAAGAGGGCGAAAAGTCTCAGGAAGAGCTGCAGAAAGAGCAGGAGGAGATCGACGAGAAGTTCCAGGGCCTGAAAGAAAAGATGGAAGATGTAGAAAAGAAAAATGAAGAACTGGAAAAACCCCGGGAACTCGGTGACCGACAGGAGCAGATGGAAGATATCCAGCAGGACATCAACCAAAGTAAAGAACAATTGCAACAACAGCAGAACAACAAAGCTTCGCAATCGCAGAAGAATGCTTCTCAGAAAATGAAGGAGATGGCGGAAGCCATGTCCATGATGATGCAGTCTGCAGAAATGGAGCAGATGCAGGAAGACATTCAGGCATTGCGCCAGCTGCTGGAAAATCTCGTCGGCCTTTCTTTCGAACAGGAGAACCTGATCGATGAGTTTGCCATGGCCGAGATCAACACCCCACGGTATGTGGAACTGGTCCAGGGGCAATTCAAACTGAAAGATGATTTCCGCCTGATCGAAGACAGCCTGCAGGCTCTCAGCAAACGCGTTTTCCAGATCGAATCTTTCGTGACGGAAAAAGTAACAGAGATCAAGGAGAACATGCGCGAGGGCCTGGATGACCTTGAAGAGCGCCGCAAGCCACAGGCAGGTGACCATCAGCAACGGACGATGAAGAACGTCAACGACCTGGCGCTGATGCTCAGCGAGGTCATGAACCAGATGCAGCAGCAGATGTCCGCCATGATGTCGGGTAACCAGATGTGCAATAAACCAGGAGGGCAGGGCCAGAGCGGTAAGGTGCCTAAAGATAAGATCAGTGAAGGGCAGAAGAGCCTCAGCGAACAGATGAAAGAAATGCGCGACCGCATGCAGCAAGGAAAAGGAATGGGCGGGCCCTCATCCAAGGAATTTGCAGAGATGGCCGCCCGCCAGGCCGCCCTGCG
Organism: uncultured Phaeodactylibacter sp.; assembly: GCA_964454855.1. Classification (GTDB taxonomy): domain Bacteria; phylum Bacteroidota; class Bacteroidia; order Chitinophagales; family Saprospiraceae; genus CAYVVK01. The sequence continues at coordinate 9,414 of CAYVVK010000028.1, forward strand.
CAAAGCCCTGAAGGAAAAACAGAAGGAACTGCGGGAAAAAGGGCAGGGTAACCAGGAACTACAGGAACTCATCGACCAGATGGATGAGGTAGAAGAAGACCTGGTGAACAAGCGCCTGACCAACGAAATGATGAAGCGCCAGCAAGACATCATCAGCCGCCTGCTCGAGCATGAAAAAGCAGAACGCGAAAGAGAATACGACAACCAGCGTAAATCAGAGCAGGCCAGCCGGCAGGAACGCCGGATGCCGCCTTCTCTGGAAGAATACATCAAAAAGCGCGAAGCGGAAATCGAAATGTACAAGGCCGTTTCTCCTTCGCTCAAGCCTTATTACAAATTCCTTGTGGAGGAATACTTCAATTCTCTGAAAACCGACTAGAAAAAAGCGGGCCGGCAGCCCGGCTTCGGCCGCGCGGCCGGCCCGCTAAATATCTCACCGCTGCTTTCAAAAACTTGCATCTTATCCGAAATAAAAGTAAATTACCCATGCCGTAATAAAATGAGTTCAAAGCCTATTATGCTGAAGCTTTCCTCAAACCCCAGGAATATTTCCCTGGTCGAATCGTTCGTTGAGCAGATCGTTGAGCGGTATCAACTGAGCCCTGACCTTTATGGCAACATTCTGATCAGCCTCACCGAAGCAGTGAATAATGCCATAATCCACGGCAATTGCCAGGATGAGTCCAAAACTGTTCAAATCCATTTCCGAAAACGAAAAGGCTCTCTGGCCGTCAGGGTGATCGATGAAGGCTGTGGCTTTGACCTTAAAAGCGTACCGGACCCCACCGCTCCGGAAAACCTGCTCAAGGTAGGTGGCAGAGGAGTTTTCCTCATGCAGCAGTTGTCTGATTCCGTAGAGTTTCACGATAATGGCAGCATCGTAGAGATGGAGTTCAAAATATGAGCGATCCCTTTCCCACCTGGATGTCAGAAGAAGATGAGCCCGACATTTTTTTTGAAACTGAAGAGATAGATTTCATCCTGCCGAATGCAGATCGAATATCCGGCTGGATCAAGGCTGTTATCGATCTGGAAGAGAAACAACTCCACCAACTCACCTACATTTTTTGCAGCGACGAGTATCTCCACGAACTTAACCTCGAGTACCTCGATCACGATACCTACACCGATATCATTACTTTCCCCTATTCCGAACCTCCCCTGATCGAAGGCGATATCTTCATAAGCATCGGCCGGGTACGGGATAATGCCGCACAACTGGATCTAACCTTCGAGGAAGAATTACATCGGGTGATGATCCACGGCGTCCTTCACCTATGTGGCTATGCGGATAAATCTCCCGAAGAGGCCCAACGTATGCGGCAAAAAGAAAATATCGCCTTACGTATGCTGTCTGAGCCATAATCTGCTACCTGAACCATAAAGTGCCCGGAAAAGTACCATTTATCCCTAAAGCAATATACTTTTGCAGCTTCGATCATTTTTTTGATGTTTGCCCTAACCTCTGCATAGACCATCCTCCCAAATGAGCCGGCCTGGCAATGACGGCCCTGGCCTACTGCTTTTGAAAACCGAGAATTTACTGGCCTCCGTCTGGAAAAGCATCTGCCGGTTCCATTCCGGGGGAAGTGATCGCAAAATAAGCTGCCATGAAAGTGTTGAAGTTTGGCGGGTCTTCCGTCGCAAAACCGGAGCGCATCCGGGTCATTCTCGACATCCTTAAGGGATATTATACCAAAGGAGAAAAGTTCACCGTGGCTTTCTCCGCCTTCGGCGGCGTGACGGATTCCCTCATTGAGATGAGTATGCTGGCCGCCAAAGGAGATGAAGCCTACCAGCTAAAGTTCGAGGACTTCAGCAAACGCCACCTCGATGCCGCCCGTGAACTGCTGGAAGGAGAATACCTCAACGCCGTCCTGCCGGAACTGCAAAACAATCACGACGTTCTGAAGAACCTGCTCTATGGAGTGTTCCTGGTCCGGGAGGCTTCAGCCCGCAGTATGGACTACCTGCTGAGTTTCGGGGAACGCAATTCCGCCTTCATCATCACCCACGTCCTGCGGCAGAGCGGCATCAATGCCAGTTACCTGGATGCCCGTAAGGTCATCAAGACCGACAAATCTTTCGGTGGGGCAAAGGTAGACTTCAAACTGACCTACCAGAAGATCAGAGAGTACTACAGCCAGAACCCCGAGGTACAGGTCGTCACCGGGTTTATCGCCTCGGCTAAAGGAGGCCTGACGACCACTCTCGGGCGGGGCGGTTCCGATTATACCGCCTCGCTGCTGGCTGCCGGCCTGGATGCCAGTGTCATTGAGATATGGACGGATGTGGATGGGGTGCTCACCGCCGACCCGCGCAAGGTCAAGCGCGCCTTCACCATCCCGAGCATGACCTACGCAGAGGCTATGGAGATGTCCCACTTCGGCGCTAAGGTCATCTATCCGCCAACCCTGCAACCGGCCCTGGTCAACAAGATCCCACTTTATATTAAAAATACATTTAATGCGTCTTTTGAAGGCACCCTGATCTCCAGCCAGGCCGACCATGGGAGGCATGCCGTAAAGGGCATTTCCTCCATCAGCAATATTGCCCTGCTCACCTTATCCGGCAGCGGGCTGTTCGGAGTTCCGGGCATTGCCGCCCGCCTGTTCAGCTCTCTGGCGCAGGGTGGGATCAACGTCATTCTCATCACACAGGGCTCTTCAGAGCACTCCATCAGTTTCGCCATTCAGCCACAGCATGCCAACCGGGCGAAAAAACGGGTGGATGCGGAGTTCGAATATGAGATGAACATGAAGATCGTAGACCCGGTGAAGATCGAGGACGACCTTTCCGTAGTGGCCATCATCGGAGAGAACATGCGTTACCAGCCGGGAATATCCGGCCGGCTCTTCCAGGCCCTGGGCAAGAATGGTATTAACGCCGTGGCCATCGCCCAGGGCTCTTCCGAACTGAACATCTCCGTGGTCATCAACCGCACCGACGAGGCCAAGGCGCTCAATTCCCTGCACGAAGCTTTCTTCCTCTCCGAAACCAAGGAGCTGCATCTCTTTATGGTCGGCGTCGGCCTGATCGGCAGCACCCTGATCAAACAGATCAAAGCCCAGGCTGCCTTCCTGAAAGAAAAGAGCGGCCTGGAAATTCGCGTCGTGGGCCTGGCCAACAGCAGGAAAATGGCCTTCAATGAAGATGGCCTCAGCCTCGATAGGTGGAAAGAAGTATTGGACGAGTCGGAAACGGATATGGATATCGCCATCTTTATTGGAAAGATGAAAGAGTTGAACCTGTCTAATACCATTTTTGTGGACAATACCGCCAACGAGAAGATCGCCAGCTATTACGAATCCATTCTGGATTCCAGCATTTCCATCTCTACGCCCAACAAGATAGCTACCTCATCCGGCTACCTGCAGTACCAGCGGCTGAAGGCCATAGCCGCCAGGCGGGGTGTGCAGTTCATGTATGAAACCAATGTAGGCGCCGGATTACCCGTAATTTCTACGCTTAATGACCTGATCAACAGCGGCGACCGCATACTGAAGATCGAAGGGGTGCTTTCCGGCTCTCTGTCTTTCATCTTCAACTCTTTCAAAGAAGGCGTGGCATTCAGCAAGGTGGTGAAGGAAGCCAGAGACAGAGGATATACCGAACCCGACCCGCGGGTGGACCTGAACGGCATAGACGTACGCCGCAAGCTGATCATCCTGGCCCGGGAGACGGGGCTGGCGCTGGAGGCGAAAGATGTAAAGATCGAGAACATCCTTCCCGAAACCTGTCAGCAGGCCAAAACGGTAGACGCCTTTTTTAAAGAGATCGAGAAGGCCGACGGCCATTTCGAGGCGCTGCGGCAGGAGGCGGAAAAGGAAGATAAAGCACTCCGGATGATCGCCAAACTGGAGGGAGGCAAGGCTTCTATTGCCCTGCAGAAAGTGGGCAGCGATGACCCCTTCTATACTCTAAGCGGCAGCGACAATATGATCGTATTCACCACCGAACGTTATAAGGACCGCCCTCTGGTAGTCCGTGGCCCCGGAGCGGGAGCGGAGGTAACCGCTGCCGGCGTATTTGCAGAGATTATTACGATCGGGAATTTTTTGACATAATAGACTTTATTCTGAAAATTTCCGTAAGGAAATACCGATGTCCTGTCTATCCTTTTAAATTTTGGAATCATTGTCTAATGAATGAAGTAAAAGTATTTGCCCCGGCTACTGTAGCCAATGTGGCGGTGGGTTTTGACATTCTGGGGTTTGCTTTGCATAGGCCGGGAGATGAGATCATCGCCCGCTTCAGCGATCAGCCCGGCCTGCGCATCAGCAGGATCGAAGGAGATAACGGAAAATTGCCGATGGATATTCACAGGAATACCGCCGGCTATGCAGCAATGAAGCTGCTTTGTGACATGAATGAAGAGCAGAGAGGCATCGAGCTGGAGATCCATAAAAAGATGCCTTTCGGCAGCGGCCTGGGGTCGAGTGCCGCGAGTGCGGCAGCGGCGGTAATGGCCGTGAACGAACTGATGGGCCAGCCCTTGGACAAACGTGCCCTCCTGCCCTACGCCGTCCTGGGAGAACAAATCGCCGACGGCGCCTATCATGCCGATAATGTAGCTCCGGCCCTGTTGGGCGGCATCATCCTTATTCGTAGCAATGAAAGCCTGGATGTCCATCGCCTGCCCATTCCGGAGGGCCTGCATGCCTCCGTAGTCTACCCTCATGTGGAAATACTAACTAAGGATGCGCGCGGCGTACTCAGTGATAAGGTCAGCCTGAAAAAGTGTATTCAGCAGAGCGGCAACCTGGGCGGGCTGATTGTTGGCCTGTACCAATCCGATATGGAACTGATCAGCCGTTCACTAAAAGATGTGGTCATCGAGCCGCAAAGGGCGGGGCTCATTCCCCATTTTTTTGATGTCAAAGAGGCTGCCCTTTCGGCTGGCGCACTGGGCTGCAGCATCTCCGGCGCGGGGCCATCGATCTTTGCCCTGAGCTCTGATAAGTATATCGCTGAAGAAGCAGGACAGGCTATGAAAGCCGTATTTGACGAAGCCGGGATCAGGAGCGATTTGTTCGTCTCTCCCATCAATCCTCGCGGCAGCATAAAACTATAGACCGCATGAAACTGTACAGTACCAGAAACAAGTCCAATATCACTTCTCTGAAAGAAGCCGTCCTCAAGGGCTTGCCCGAAGACAACGGGCTGTATATGCCGGTGGAGATTCCTGCCCTTCCGGCGGATTTTATTCGAAACCTGGACGGCTTTTCCTTTACCGATATTGCACTGGCGGTAGGCCGGGCGCTCTTTCAGGGGGCTATTCCGGAGGAAGGCCTGCGGAAGATCGTCGAAGAGTCGATCAATTTTCCGGCGCCCGTAGTGAAGCTGGATGAGCAGAAATTCGTCCTGGAGTTATTTCATGGGCCATCCCTGGCCTTCAAGGATTTTGGCGCCCGCTTCATGGCGCAGCTGATGAGCTACTTCAACCGGGGCGAAGATAAAGAACTGGTGATCCTGGTGGCTACTTCCGGAGATACCGGAGGAGCGGTGGCTGCCGGGTTCTACCAAACGCCCGGTACCCGCGTGGTCATCCTCTACCCTTCCGGTAAAGTATCTATGCTGCAGGAAAAACAGCTCACCACGCTTGGGCACAATATAACTGCCCTGGAAGTGGACGGCACCTTTGACGACTGTCAGGCCATGGTGAAAAAAGCCTTTCTGGACGAGGATTTGAAAGGCAAAATGCGCCTGACTTCCGCCAATTCCATCAATATTTCCCGCCTCATTCCGCAGTCCTTTTATTACTTCGAAGCTTTTAAGCAACTGCCCAAAGACGGAAGAAAGGTAGTATTCTGTGTGCCGAGTGGCAACTTCGGCAACCTCACCGCCGGGCTGCTGGCACAACGCATGGGCCTGCCCATTCACCACTTTATTGCCGCCACAAACGTCAATGACGTAGTGCCGGAATACCTGCAATCCGGGCTGTTCTCCCCCCGCCCCTCCATTCGTACCATCAGCAATGCCATGGATGTGGGCAACCCTTCTAATTTCGCCCGCATGCAGGATATGTACGAACTGCAGGAAGGTTCCACGTGGAACAATATGAAGGAATCCATCACTGGCTTTGCTTACAACGATGAGGAAACCCGGCAGGGAATGGAAGAAGTATTCGAGAAGTATGACTACCTCATTGACCCTCACGGGGCAGTGGGCTATCTGGCGCTAAAGGAGTACCAAAATAAATATCCGGACACGAAGGGGGTTATCCTCGAAACCGCCCACCCCTCCAAATTCCTGGACGATGTGGAAGCCGTGCTGGGCGTAAAGGTAGATGTGCCGGAAAGGCTGGGCACCCTGGCGCAACGAAAAAAGCAGGCTGTAGACATGCCGAATGATTACGGCGCTTTCAAGGCCTGGATGAAAAAAGAGCTCATCTGATAGTAAGCCCGGAACATCCCGGGCTTTTTTATGTCCGTGTTCCACGTGGAACATTTTGGCCGCCCGCCTAAACAAAGCCCCTGGTTTGGGGTTAGAAATACCATCCCAGGGCATCCGCCACCGCTGCGGTTGATTTACCCGATTTTCCGTATTTTCATGCCTTCAATTTCCGAACACTAAAGCATACAGAACCATGTTGAAAAAGCAACTATTCCTCCTGGCTGGTTTGTTGTTCGTAGCGGCTGCCCTCCTCGCGCAGAAGGAGAATACCAATACGAATAAGTTCCGGCAACTGTACCAGGAACTTCCTACGCCTAATGTGTACCGCACCGCCGCCGGCGCTCCCGGGCATATGTACTGGCAGCAGAAAGCGGACTACAAAATTACCGTTGAGCTGGACGATGAGAAGCAGCGCATCTACGGCGAAGAAACCATTACTTATCACAACAACTCCCCCGACCCGCTGGAATATCTCTGGGTGCAGCTCGATCAGAATATGCGGGCCAAAGACTCGGATACTTACAAGACGAGAACCTCTGAGATAGACGATAGGATGACGGTGGAAGAGCTAAAAGAACTGGAGCCGAGCTTCGATGGCGGCTTTAAACTGGAGTATGTCCGGGATGCCGCGGGCCAGCCCCTATCCTACACCGTGAACAAGACCATGATGCGCATCAACCTGCCGCAACCGCTCCTGCCGAAGGAGAAAGTATCTTTCAGCATTAAATGGTGGTACAATATCAACGACCGAATGGAGATCGGCGGGCGTTCCGGCTATGAGTACTTTGAAGAAGATGATAATTTCCTCTATACCATCGCCCAGTTCTTTCCCCGCATGGCAGTGTACAACGACGTAGAGGGCTGGCAGAATAAACAGTTCCTCGGACGAGGGGAGTTTACCCTTCCCTTTGGCGACTATGAGGTGGCCATTACCGTGCCGGCCGACCATTATGTAGCCGCTACGGGCACCCTGCAAAATGCAGAGGAACTACTTACCAAAGCGCAGCTCGAAAAGCTGAAGCAGGCCGAAAAGGAAAGAACCAATCCGGTCATTATCGTCTCCGAAGAGGAGGCGCGAAAGAATGAAAAGACAAAATCCAATGAGAAAAAGACCTGGAAATTCCAGGCCGAAAATGTACGCGACTTCGGCTTTGCCTCCTCCCGGAAGTTCATCTGGGATGCCATGGGGGTAGAGATGAGCGACGGCAGTGTGGTCCTGGCCATGTCTATGTACCCCAAGGAAGGCAACCCGCTATGGGAGCGCTACTCTACCAAAGCCGTTGCCCATACCCTGAAGTGGTACTCCCACTACACCTTCGATTACCCCTACCCCGTCGCCTGGTCGATCAACGCCAAACGCATCGGCATGGAGTACCCGATGATCTGCTTCAACTACGGCCGGCCGGAAGCGGATGGCACCTATACGGAGCGCACCAAGTACGGCATGATCGGGGTGATCATCCACGAAGTAGGGCACAACTACTTCCCCATGATCGTCAATTCCGATGAACGGCAGTGGACCTGGATGGATGAGGGGCTCAATTCTTTCCTGCAGTACCTCGCTGAACAGCAGTGGGAACGGGACTACCCTTCCCGCCGGGGCCCGGCCTATAAAATTACCGATTATATGGCGGGCGACAAGGACAAGATCAGCCCCATCATGACGAATTCCGAGTCCATTTACCAGTTTGGCAATAATGCCTATGGCAAGCCGGCCACCGCCCTGAACATTCTGCGCGAGACCATTATGGGCAGAGAGTTGTTCGACTACGCTTTCAAAACCTACGCCAACCGCTGGAAGTTCAAACACCCCTCTCCCGCCGATTTTTTCCGTACTATGGAAGATGCCTCAGCGGTTGACCTCGACTGGTTCTGGCGCGGCTGGTTCTTTACCACCGACCATGTCGACATCGCCCTAGACGGGGTGAAATGGTACCGCATCGATACCAAAGACCCGGAGAAAGAAAACAGCCTGGCCCGGGCAGAGCAAAAAGAGGCCCCACGCTACATCGGCAGCATACGCAACGAACAACAGATCGAAAAGACCCAGGATGAGATCGACCCTTCCCTGAGGGATTTCTATACCGATTATGATCCGCTGGAAGTGAACATCCTCGATAAGGAGGAATATAAAACCTACCTCTCCAGGCTCAGCGAAAAGGAACGGCAAATGCTGATGGCCGGAAAGAATTACTACGAACTTGGGTTTAAAAACATCGGCGGCCTGCTGATGCCCATCATCCTGCGCTTCGAGTTCATCGACGGCAGCACGGAAGAGCATCATATTCCGGCTGAGATCTGGCGCCTTAACCACGATCGCGTTACCAAGGTATTTGTAACGGAGAAAGAGATTGAGCAGGTCGTGCTCGATCCCTATCTGGAAACCGCGGATACCGACCGCAGCAATAACTACTATCCGCCAAGGGAAGAGATCAGCCGTTTCGAATTGTTTAAAAGGAGAAACGGGCGTTGGGATGAAGGAGGTGAAAATCCCATGCAAAGAGCGAAGAGAGCTAAGCAGAAAGGGGAGGGGACGGATTAGGGGGAAGTCGGAAGTCGGAAGTCGGAAGTCGGAAGCGACCGAAGGGAGTCCCGTACCGACGAACCTGTCTACCCGGCGATTGCCAGGTAGAGGAGGTCGGGATCGGAAGCCGGAAAACTTCGTTCCTGATAAGAAATCTGGAATCAGACAAAACTGAACCGGCCGGGTGGAAATGAGAATAGCCGCAGGATAATTTTTCTGCGGCTATTACAATTTTAAGCCAAGCCAATTTATATTAATAAAAGTTTTAATATAAAAAGTGGCCTTTCATCATTTCTTCTCGAAAGGCTAAAATCTGCTTCAATTTGGCTAAAAAGTGGGCTGAGAATCGACCGAAAAGCCTTCTTTTTTCGGAAGAAGGCTTTTTAGCTTTTTTATGATGTTTAAATCTGAAAATCAGAGAATTACATCAGTGTTTTTTAAAGACACAGACTCTAAAAAAGCCTTTTTAAGGCTTTATATTTTGCGTAAAATTCATTTTCCTGTACTTCAGCCCGGTACACGCGAAGCTGGAGGCCTTTTTTTGTCGGCTTGGCCAGTCAATATTTTAACAAGCCTGGTGTGACTTTATGTGGCATCCTGGCATCAATAAAAAATTGGGCTACCTTTGCAAGAGCAAAAAAGAACGTCATGGCCACAGACTACAAGAATCCTCAGCTCGTCATCGAAACCAGCAAGATCGAAGCGGGAAGCATTTCCTGGCGCAGCCCTTCCAACCTGGCGATCGTCAAATACTGGGGAAAACACGGCCGGCAGCTGCCGCGCAACCCTTCCATCAGTTTTACCCTCGATAGTGCCTACACGGATACTACCCTGGAGTATGCCCCCAAAACCGGAGTCGACCAGGGCATCGACCTGGCTTTCTATTTTGAGGATCAACCTCACGAAGTTTTTGGCGGAAAGGTGCGCAAGTTTCTGGAGAGCATCACCGATATCTTTCCATTTCTGCGGCAACTCAAACTGGCCATACGTTCCACCAACTCTTTTCCCCATTCTTCCGGCATTGCCTCTTCGGCTTCCAGCATGAGCGCCCTGGCCCTGTGCCTCTGTTCTCTGGAAGATGAATTGTTCGGGGATCTGGAAGATGATGAAGCTTTTCGCCAAAAAGCATCCTTTGTCGCCCGCCTCGGTTCGGGCAGTGCCTGCCGGTCCATCTACGAGGGCCTGGCCGTATGGGGAGAAACCGGCGAGGTGAAAGGTTCCTCCGATCTCTATGCCGTTCCCTACGCCGATAAGGTGCACGAAGATTTTCTTTCCTACCACGACGCCATCCTGATCGTCAGCAAGGGAGAGAAGTCAGTATCGAGCCGGGCGGGCCATGCCCTGATGGATGACAACCCCTATGCCGACAGCCGCTACCGGCAGGCAAAGCTAAGGCTGCACCGCCTGCTGCCGGCACTGACTACCGGCGACCTGGAAGCTTTCGGGAATATTCTGGAAGCCGAAGCCCTCACCTTGCACGCCCTGATGATGGCCTCCAACCCGCCCTACCTGCTGATGAAGCCCAATACGCTTGTACTCATAGAGAAAGTGCAACAATGGCGGAAGGATACCGGCCACCCCCTGTACTTCAGCCTTGACGCGGGCCCCAACCTGCATCTGCTATATCCTGACAAAATAAAGACAGAGGCCGAGAACTTTATCGAGGGAGAATTGGTACAATATTGTGAAAATGAACATTGGATCGCCGACCAGGCCGGCAAAGGGCCATTGCAACTATAACCGCTTATGATAAAACTCCTGTCTTCCATACTCGCCATATTTTTACTCATGCAACCTGCCTGCTCTCAACCCCCCAAGGACCGGCCGGAGATCAAGAATCCGGAATTCGACGAAAAGCTCACTTCCCTGCTAAGCTTCTCAGTACCAGTAATTGGGGTGGATGAATTGCATGATATTCGCGATGAAGTTTATATCTTTGACGCTCGCGAAAGAGAAGAGTTTGAGGTCAGCCACATCAAAGGAGCCGAATACCTGGGCTACAAGAACCTGGAAAAGGAAAAGCTGGCCGATGTTCCCAAAGACGCTAAAGTAGTTCTTTACTGCTCTGTAGGATATCGAAGTGAAAAAGTGGGCGAGCAGCTCCGGGAGATGGGCTACTCCAATGTGTACAACCTCTATGGCAGTATATTCGAGTGGGTCAACCAGGGCTACCCCGTGGTGACGCCCGAAGGAGAACCTACCCCCAAATTACACACCTATAATTCCAACTGGAGCAAGTGGGTTAACGACAACAAAGCGGAAAAGGTCTGGTAGCCCTTTGCGGCTACTGGAAAAACAATAACAAAACCATCTTAACATGGATCTATTTGCAAAACTTTCTGAAGACAGAGGCCCGTTAGGGAAATGGTCGAAAATGGCGACCGGGTACTATATGTTCCCGAAGCTCGAGGGAGAGATCGGCAGCCGCATGATCTTCCAGGGAAAGGAAAGAATTGTATGGAGTGTCAATAACTACCTCGGCCTGGCCAACCATCCCGAGGTGCGTAAAGCAGACGCCGAGGCCAGCGCCGAATGGGGACTGGCTACGCCCATGGGCGCCCGGATGATGTCGGGTGAGTCCACTTATCACCTGCAGCTGGAGAAGGAGCTGTCTGAATTTGTGAAAAAGGAAGACACCATGCTGCTCAACTACGGCTACCAGGGCATCATGTCGGTTATTGACGCCCTGCTCGGCCGCCACGATGTGGTGGTATACGATAAAGACAACCACGCCTGTATCTACGATGGCATCCGCATGCACATCGGCAAGCGCCTGCCCTTTGAGCATAATGACATCGACAGCTTCAAGAGCCAGATGGAGAAAGCGACCGCTTTGGTTGAAAAAAGTGGTGGTGGCATTTTGGTAGTCACCGAAGGCGTATTCGGTATGCGCGGCGACCAGGGTATACTCAAGGAGATCTGCGATCTTAAAGACC